>JBJOII010000046.1:0-28645 GCA_046047235.1 Verrucomicrobiota bacterium
ATCGTGCGTCACAAACGACTCCACCCCCAAACGCCCCCCCAACCCATCCCATGCCCGCGCCAACGCTGCCGGCAAGGTCAACAATAACTGCGGGTCTCCAGGGCTAGACATCACCACAGTCCACTCAAAACCGCCGCACCTCCGGGTCCACCTCCAGCGACCACCGGTCAATCCCCCCAGTCAGATTCGCCACACTCTCAAAACCCGACTGCTGCAAAAACTGCGCCGCCCGCATGCTCCGCATCCCATGATGACACATCACCACCACCTCCCGATCCCGCCAAAACTCCAGCTCCCCCAAACGCCCCGGCAAATCCCGCAATGGAATGTGCTTCGACCCCTCAATGCTCGCAAAGGCAACCTCATCCGGCTCGCGCACATCCAATAATAGCGGCGGACCCGGCTTCTTCAGCCGTTGCGCCAACTCCGTCGGCTGAATCACGCTGATAGCCATTATCCCTCCAAACTCGCCAAATACCGCTCAGCCTCAATCGCCGCCGAACACCCCATGCCCGCAGCCGTAATCGCCTGCCGATACACCCGGTCAGCACAATCACCCGCCACAAATACCCCCTCCACATTCGTCGCCGCACCCTTCACCGGAACCACATACCCCGCCTCATCCATGTCAATCACACCCTTGAACAAAGCCGTGTTCGGCACATGCCCAATCGCAATAAAGACCCCCGCACAATCCAACGTCGACTCCTCACCGGTCTTCAAATTCTTGATCTTCACCCCCGTCACCTTGTCCTGCGAAACATCCATGATGTCCGTCACCACAGAATCCCAAACCGGCTTCACCTTCGCATTCGACAACACCCGCTCAGCCATCACCTTCGAGGCCCGCAACTCGTCCCGCCGATGCACCAAATACACCTCCGAAGCAAACCGCGTCAGATACAACGCCTCCTCCGCCGCACTGTCCCCACCACCCACCACCACCAACGGCTGGTTCCGGAACATCGGCAACGCCCCGTCACAGGTCGCACAATACGTCACCCCCTTCTTCTCCAACGCTTCCTCCGATGCCAACCCCAGATGCCGGTGCCCCGCACCCGTCGCAATAATCAAAGACCGCGTCTCCACTTTCTCCCCATCCACCGTCAACTGAATCGGACTCGACTTCAAATCCACCGCCTCCACGGTCCCGAATTCCACCCGCGCGCCGAACCGCTCGGCCTGCTTCTGCAAGCGCGTCATCAATTCATACCCGTCCACCCCCTCAGGAAAGCCCGGAAAATTCTCCACAATGCTCGTCGTGGTCAAAAGACCCCCAGGCATCGTCCCAGTCAAAACCAGTGGCTTCAAACCAGCCCGCGCAGTATATAAAGCCGCCGTGTAACCCGCACAACCACTGCCAATAATAACAACGTTCTCCATAAATCCCGCGAACCTAGGTGCAGAACTCAACAAGATCAAGCCCGCCATTGCCACCTCCCCTCCCCGAAATCAACCCCCAACACCAGTCGTCAGCCCCTCCCCAATGGACCCCGGCCATACCAAATCCCAGCGCCCCAGTGTCGCAGAACCACCCCGCCCCGCGCAGCGGCGCCCTCGGATTTGCACGCCCTGCCAATCCATCACCCTCACCACAGACTTCGGCCTCATCGACGGCTTCGCCGGCACCCTCAAAGCCGTCATCGCCCGGATCTCCCCCAAAACCACCACGATCGACCTCTCCCACAATATCCCCCCAGGCGATATCCACGCCGCCGGCTTCACTCTCCTCACCTCATCCCCCTACTGCCCGCCCAACACCATCCACGTCGCCGTCGTCGACCCCGGCGTTGGCAGCCAACGCGCCGCCCTCGTCATCAAAACCAAGGACGCCCTCTACATCGGACCCGATAACGGACTACTCACGCTCGCGATCGGCAACCAACCCATGCTCGAATGCCGCCGCATCGAAAACCGCCAACTCTGCCTGCCCCAAGTCAGCGCCACCTTCCACGGACGCGACATCTTCGCTCCCGTCGCCGCCCATCTGGCAAAAGGAGTTCCCCTCAGCCGCGTCGGCTCCCACCACCCCAACCCCGTCCTCCTGTCCTGGCCCACCCCATTACAAACTGCCAAATGCTGGACCGGCGAAATCCTCCATATCGACCACTTCGGCAATGCCATCACCAACCTCCCCGCTCAACTCGCAAAACCCGGCACCCAAATCCGCCTCCGCCAAAAACGCAGCCGCTCCATCCCCCTCCTCTCCTGCTACAACAGCGTCCCAGCGAACCACCCCGTCGCCGTCCCCGGCTCCAGCGGATTCATCGAAATCGCCATCAACCAAGGCTCCGCCGCCCAACAACTCCAGCTCACCCGCACCACCCCAGTCCACCTCTACTCCGGAAAATGATAAGTTCACCCTCGCACAGGCAGGGGCACCGTCCCCTGTGCCCGCAAATCATTACACCCCCCCAAACCATGAACCAATCCCCACCCTCTGCCATCTCCCGCACCGCGCAGCGCCCATCCCCTAACTCCCAGCTCCCGCACGCCGCAAGCGCGCAAACCTCGAACCGTTAACCAGTATCCCATATCCCATCTCCCATATCCCATATCCCATCTCCCCAACCAATAACCCCTAACCAACACTCCCCCATGCCCATCACTCTCGCCTACGGCCGACACCACCTCCCCCTCGACCTCGACCACCCCAACGTCACCGTCATCCAACCCCAACACACCGCCAGTCTGCCCGACGAAAAAGCCGCCGTCCTCAACGCCCTGGATCACCCCATCGACACCCCACCCCTCCGCGAATGGATCAAGCCCGACTCCACAATCTGCATCACCTTCAGCGACATCACCCGCGCCACCCCGAACGACCGCCTCATCCCCTGGCTCCTCGAATACCTCAAGGACATCCACCCCGATCGCATCACGCTCATCAACCAGCTCGGCACCCACCGCCCCAATACCCAGGCCGAACTCGAAACGCTCCTCACCCCCGAAGTCGTCCGGCGTTATCGCGTCCTCAACCACGAACCCGAAAACCCTGATGCACTCGTCCAACTCGGCACCACTGGCGACGGCACCCCCGCCCTCCTCAACCGGCACCTCGTCGAGGCCGATGTCCGCATCATCACCGGCTTCATCGAACCCCACTTCTTCGCCGGCTTCAGCGGCGGCCCCAAAGGCATCGTACCCGGTTGCGGCGGACTCCGCACCATCATGAGCAACCACGGCACCCGCAACATCAGCCACCCCAACGCCACGTTCGGCATCACCCACGGCAACCCCCTCTGGGAAGAACTCAACAACATCGCCCAACGCCCCGGCCCCAGCTTCCTCCTCAACGTCACGCTCAACGACCAGCGCGCCATCACCGGCGTCTTCGCCGGGAACCTCGCCTCCGCCCACCAGCAAGGCACCGCCTTCGTCAAAGCCTCCGCCATGCACGCCGTCCCCCACCCCTTCGATATCGTCATCACCAGCAATAGCGGCTACCCCCTCGACCTCAACCTCTACCAGGGCGTCAAAGGCCTCAGCGCCGCCAGCCGTATCGTCCGCCCAGGCGGACTCCTCATCCTGGCCTGCGAATGTAGCGAAGGTATCCCCTCAAATAGCCCCTTCGACCAACTCCTCCGGTCCAATCCCGACCCCAAAGCCCTCCTCCACCGCCTATCCCAACCCGGACACCACTTCCCCGAACAATGGCAGGCCCAAATCCTCGCCCAAATCCAACAACACGCCCGCGTCATGATCCATAGCAACCTCACCCCCGAAACCCTCCAGCCCATCCACCTCACCCCCTGCCACAACATCCAAGCCACCGTCCGTCAGGAACTCCAAACCCTCGGCCCCAACACCCAAATCGCCGTCCTCCCCTACGGCCCCCTCTCCATCCCCTACATCGCCAACTAATCCCACCCGTATTCGCCACGAACGAATCCACCCCCCTCCACGCTCTCCCCTCAGCCCTCAGCACTCCGCCCTTCCCGCTTTGCGCTTTGCCCTTACCGCTTGCCGCTTACCGCTCTGCGCTTGCCGCTTCGCCCTCCGCCCTCAGCGCCCTCCTGATAAACACCCAGTCATTGCACCCAACCAGGCCCCATCGAAATCGAAATCGGTATCGCTATCGAAATCGAGCGCGCCTCCAGACCGCGTTCTACGCGGCGGCGCGTGTCACCAGAAGACCGTAGACAGAAAACAATGGCACCCCTCTCCTCTCTCCTCTCTCCCTGCGGTCCGCCACACGGACCGCAATAGCCCTCAGCCCCTCGAACCCCGACGGAGTTTCGGAGTTTCAGTGTTTCGGAACACCGACCTGAGCACGCCTCCGCGCTCTCCGTGCCCTCCTGTTAAAACACCCAGTCATTGCACCCAACCAAGCCCCATCGAAATCGACCGCGCCTCCTTGCCGCGTCCTACGCGGCGGCGCCTGTAGCCAGAAGACCGTAGACAGAAAACAATGGCACCCCTCTCCTCTCTCCTCTCTCCTCTCTCCCTGCGGTCCGCCACACGGACCGCAATAGCCCTCAGCCCTTCCTCCTTCGCTCTTCGAGCTTCGAAGGACAGGCAGCCCTCAGCCCTCAGCCCTTTGCGCTTCCCGCTCTGCGCTTCCCGCTTACCGCTTGGCCCTCAGCCACTCCACCAACCGCCCCGGATACTCCCGCGCCCGTTGCACCGCCCGCGAATCCATCACCGGCACCGCCAGTATTTGACTCCTCCTCGACGCCGCTTTCGTACCCAGCGCATCCAACGCGTTCAACGCCGACACCGCCACATAAGCCCCGCTCCGCTCCGCATCCGCACACACCAACAACACATCCAACGCACGCTCCAAATCCGCATCTTCCCCATAGCGACCCAACGCCTCGGCAGCCACCACCCGCACATGTGGGGACTCATCTCCCAAAGCCTCCCGCATCTCACCCTGGGCCCGCTCCAACCCCGCTGCCCCCCGCATCAACACCCCCATCGCACCCCAAAAACGCACCGCACTATCCCTCGCACCCAGCGCCTCCACCAACACCGGCATGTCCTCCAACCCCCGTCCCGCCGCCACCTCCGCCACACCCAGCACCTCCTCCATCGGATAACTCACCCCGTCCCGCGCCATCGAATACGGCGACCCACCCCCCGCCCGCGCATGAATCTCCCCCTCAGGTAAAAAACCTACATCCCTAATAGACACCAAATGCTCACGGTTCGCCTTGCGCATCCGCTCCAAAACCTCCCCGTGCTCCATGGAGCCAGCCAGGTTCACCACCTCATCCGGATCAGCCAACAAGTCATACAACTCCTCCGGCTCCTTCAATAACCAGAACCGCGACTGCGCCGGATTCAACTCGCCCGCATCAAACAACTCTTTCCACACCCGCGTCGTCGGCGTCTCAAACATATACCCCACATGCTGCCCCAATGGCCGGTGCAGATAATAGTTCCGCACATACACATACCGCCCGTCCGTCACCGACCGCACCAAATCCGGCCGCTCATCCATCCGTCCCCTCAACCCGTAATTGTACTTCCGCGGCTGCACCGCGTGCGGACCCAAAAACGCCTGCCCCTGCATAGACTCCGGCGGCTTCACCCCCGCCAAACTCAGCACCGTCGGACCCAAATCCACAAAAGCCACCATCCGGTCCGAATCACCCCCACCCACATAACCCGCCCCCGCCAACTCACGCCACGCCGGCGGCACATACACAATCAACGGAACCCGCAACCCCGAGTCCATCGCACAACGCTTGCTCCGTGGCATCCCTGAACCTGGATCCCCGTAGTAAAAAACAATCGTATCCCCCGCCAACCCCGCCTCCTCCAACTCCCCCAACACCTCCCCCACCTGACCATCCATCTCCGTCATCTTGTCATAATACTGCGCCCAATCCTGCCTCACCTCCGGCCGGTCCGGATGATACAACGGAACCCGCACCCCCGCCGGATCATGCACCGCCTCATGCGGACGCTTCCGAATCTGGCTCTCATGCGTGGTCGTGAAATTAAACACCGCGAAAAACGGCTGACCCTCCCCTCGATCCCGATAATGCGCCTTCCCCGATGACTCATCCCAAAGCCCTTCGGGCTTCTCCAAGTTGTAGTCCTCCTTGCTGTTGTTTGAACAATAGTAACCCTGCTCCCGCAGCAACTGCGGATACATCGCAAAACCCTCCGGCAACCGTGTCTGACTGCGCATGTGCTCCGACCCCGTCGAACTCGGATACATCCCCGATATCAATGCCGTCCGCGCCGGCGCACACACGGGAGCCGTGCTCCACGCATTCCGATACAACATCCCCCGCCTCCCCAGCGCATCCAGATTCGGCGTCACCGCATAACCGTCCCCATAACACCCCAGCGCCGGACCATTGTCCTCACTCGTAATCCAAAGAATATTCGGCCGCTCCACCGCCATCACCCACCCCGCCAAAAACACCCCCACACACCCCAACAACCACCGCCCAAAACCCCACAGCCGATCCCCAACAAAACTCGCTCGTACCAATTCTAGAGACATGTGTCCCATTTATCCGTCCCCCACGCCGCCAACGCCAAGCCAAAACCGCCTCTCAAAAATCGCACAAAAGGTCGGAAAAGCGCCTCAAAAGCCACCATCGCCTTCCTTGAATCCCTCAACCTGCAACCCCCATATCCCACAAAAAGCTGAAACCCCGCACGAATTCTTGGCACACGTGCGCCGATAATCTGCAGCCCTTGTGCGACCAGTTGACCTCTGCTACGTTCTCCACCTCGTTTAACAGCTAACAAAAAACTGAACCTGATATGGCACACGAATTACCCGCACTTCCCTACGCCAAGGAAGCCCTCGAACCCCACATCGACACGATGACCATGGAAATCCACCATGGCAAACATCACAACGCCTATGTGACTAACCTCAACAAGGCCATCGCTGGAAATGCCGACCTCGAAGCAAAGTCCCTCGAAGCCCTGATCAGTGACCTCGCCTCCGTGCCGGAAAACATCCGCGGCGCAGTCCGCAACAACGGCGGAGGCCACTGGAACCATTCGCTCTTCTGGAAGCTCCTCGCCCCCAATGCCGGAGGAAACCCCACCGGCGCCCTGGCCGATGCCATCAATACAGCCTTCGGCACCTTCGATGAATTCAAAGCCAAGTTCGAAGCCGCCGGCGCCGGCCGCTTCGGCAGCGGCTGGGTCTGGTTGCTCGCGTCCGGAGGCAAGGTCTCCATCGCTTCCACCCCCAACCAGGATAACCCCCTCATGGGTAAAGCCATCTCCGGTTGCGAAGGCACCCCCATCCTCGGCATCGATGTCTGGGAACATGCCTACTACCTCAAATACCAAAACCGCCGTCCCGACTATCTCAAGGCCGTCTGGAGTGTGGTGAACTGGACCGAGGTCGGCAACCTCTTCGCCGCCGCGAAATAATAACCCCTTCAACACAAAAGCCGACAGCACACGCTGTCGGCTTTTCTTTTTCCTCAAATCAACCCTGAGCCATCCGCCACCCGGCGGGCCGCGTCGCTTTGCGCCTCAGGCCAGGTCACAGAAATTCCGCAGCAACTGCAGCCCCGTCTTCTGGCTCTTCTCCGGATGAAACTGGGTCGCGAAAACCTGCCCCCTCCAAACGGCTGAAGCAAAGTTCACTCCGTAATCAGTCCGCCCCGCCACAATCGCATCGTCCACCGGTTGCGGGTGAAAACTATGCACGAAATAAAAGTGGCTTCCCGATGGAATGCCTCGAAACAAGGGACACTCCGGCTGGATAACATCGACCTGATTCCAGCCAATCTGGGGAACTTTCAAGCCGGGCTGGTCAGGAAAACGCACCACACTCCCTCCAAACACTTCCAAACCCTCCGCACAACTGTTGAACTCCTCACTGCGCTCAAACAAAGCCTGATAACCCACGCAAATCCCCAGAAACGGCCGACCGCTCGCGATGAAATTCTTCACGCTCCGCATCAACTCCTGCCGCTTCAGGGCGTTCATGCAGTCGTCAAAAGCCCCAACACCCGGCAGCACCATGGCAGCCGCCCCATCCACCCCCTCTGGCGTGCTAAACACTTCCACCTGCACACCCAGATACAGCAGCGCCTTGTGCACACTCCTCAAATTGCCCGCCCCGTAATCGATCAACGCAATCACGCGACGGAGGTTACCAGCCGCCAGTCCGCAGGCAAGCCGAGGCACATCAGAATCCAACGTCACCGCCCGACATGGCGCCCCCAACCCGAACCCCCCGCCCATCCCCCTCACCTACCACACCAATGTCCTGCAACTGTCGAAAAGCAGCTGCCTTCACCAATGTCTCCTCGTACTCCGCCACCGGATCCGAGTCCGCCACAATTCCCGCACCCGCGTGGTAGTAAGCGATACCCTCCCGCACCAATGCCACCCGAATGGCAATCGAAAGCTGGCTCTCCCGGTTGAATCCCAGATACCCCAACGCCCCCGTATACGGCCCGCGGCTCACCGGCTCCAGTTCGTCAATAATCTGCATGGCCCTGATCTTCGGCGCACCAGTAATGCTCCCCCCGGGAAAGCACGCCGCCAACGCCTGAAAATGTGAAACGTCCGACCGCAGCTGCCCCTCCACGGTCGATACCAAATGCTGCACTTGCGCATACCGCTCCAAACGCAGCAAATCCGGCACACGCACCGTTCCGTAGTCGCAAACCCGACCGAGATCGTTCCGCAGCAAATCGGTAATCATCAGCAACTCAGCTCGCTCCTTGTCGCTCGACTGCAACTCGTAGCTCAACTGAGCATCCCGCACAGGATCAGCATCCCGCGGACGCGTCCCCTTAATCGGCCGGGTCTCCACCCGTCCCCCGCTCATCAACATGAACAGCTCCGGCGAAGACGATACCAGCCCGTAGTCGCCAAAATCCATCCAGGCCCCAAATGGCGCAGGCGAAAGACTGCTCAATTGCCGATACAACCCCCACGAGTCTCCCCGCCAAGGACGACTCAACCGATGCGATATGTTTACCTGGTAGATATCACCCGACCGGATATAGGACTGCGCCGTCACCACCGCCCGCAGGTAACTCTCCCGCGACATCGAACCTCTCGGCTCCGGGCCGGGCACTCCCACCACCCCACGAGCCGCATCGACTCCAATTTCCCCCTCCCGCGGTGAAGTCTCCAGCAACCGCAGCCAACGCCCCACTTGCTCCTGCTCAGCCCTCGCCGACCTCGATCCATCAGGCCGAATCCCTGTCGCCACCACCAACACCACCCCCTCCACGTGATCAAACACCACCAGACTGTCGTAAAAACCCAGATCACAATCCGGCAACGCCAAGTCGTGCGCAGCCCGCCTCCCCACCGTCGGCTCCAGAAACCCTTTCAGATCATAACCCCAACTCCCAAAGCACCCCCCCAAGGGAAAAGGCACGTCCACTGAATCCCCCATCTCATACCGCGCAACCAAAGTCGCCAAAGACAACCACGGATCTCCATACTGCTGAATCCGACGCCCCTCACACTCCAGCCGACACTGCGCCCCCCAACTCCGAAACGACAGAAAAGGCCAGCCCGTTACCAGCGAATACCTCGCCTTGCGGGAAATCTCACCCTGGCTCCGCAACAACACCGCCCGCGACCCCGGCGGAATCAAACCCACCAGGCTCTCGGGAGTGTGCGCAGTGTCAACCCGTCGGATCATGGATTCGGCACAATGACGATCTGTAGCGGCAACTCCACCCGCAAGGCCTGCTCAGGCGCAACCAGCAGATTCGTCACGCGATACGGCAAGCCCACATCGCGCTTGCCCGCGGGTTCCATCGAAGTCACCTGCACTTTCGCCAACACGGTCTTCAACGGAGGCAACGTCAAGGATGACGGAAAGGTCAGCCCCGCCACCTCTCCATCGCGCTCCAGCTGATACTCGATCTCCGAATCATTGTGGATCTGCACCAGCACGCTGCCCGTCGACCTGAACTCCGCAGCCGAATTCAACACCTTCACCGACCCCCTGAAAATCGGCCCCAGGAATTGTTCCTCACCCAGCAGCCGATGATCCGCATACACAGCCGTGCGCCGGTCCTTCAGCGCCTCATGAATCGACTCCGCAGTGCGCTCCCGGGCAAATACCAACGTCAGCGGCCGATGATCACCATCGTGCACGTGGTAATCCAAATTCACCGGCGCGTGCACGTCTGAGTTGCTCATCAATGTCAGCTTCCGCTCCAGCGCCCAGGCAAACGCCTCCGGGTAGACCTCCCGGCTGTTCGCCACCTCAATCCCCTGCAAAATCCCCTTCTCCACCAACTCGGTATGCTCGTCATACCAACGCATCTTGCCGTCCTCCTCCAACTGCGCATCCCAGCCCGGATGGTTCCAAAACACAAATGCACCCTGACGCCGAGCCGCATCCAAAGCATCCCGCCAGTCCTCCACATCCAACGCATCCGAGTCTTCCAAAAAGATCGCATTCAAATGCCCCGGCGGCATCGATCGCGTCACCTCCGAACCGTGAATGACGATCACGTTCAACGCCTCCCCCTCCGGACGGGCAATGTCATAGGCCCGATTGTGGTTGGTCGGCAAATCCTCCTTGTGCGGCTGATACTCGATGTGATCCGTAATGGCCACCGCATCCAACCCTTCCCGCCACGCCTCCTCCGAACGCACCGTCGGCCACACACTCCCATCCGAAAACACCGTGTGAATGTGAAAGTCACACTTCAAAGTCCGGTATCCCGGAATGTCCGGAATCCGCACCGGCGTCCTCGCCCGCACCACCCGCTCATGCCCCAATACCGCGGTCGACATCACTCCCGCCAACAACATCGCAGCACACCAACGCTGAACAATACGCTTCATGATGAACCCGACCCTAGTCACACCTCCCGGTTCCGGCAAGACCGGCCGTCCACCACCGCATGAAGTTCACCCAACAGCCCCCAAACCGAAACAATGCAACCCGCTCAATACCCCGCCAGCATCCGTTTCAACCCGGCCGCCGACTTCATCGGCCCCACCAAGGCCAAACTCATCCGGTCCGCCTGACAATACTCCCGCATCACCCGACTCACCTCCGTCGGCGTGACTTGCGCCACCCTCCGTCTCACCGCCGCCTCGGTAGAAACCCGGTCATACCCCGTCAACTGTTCCCCCACCCAGTTCATCCGGTTCTCGGTGTTCTCCAGACTCAAATCCATCTGCCCCAAAACATAATCCCTCGCCCGCTCAAACTCCGCCCGCCCCGGAGGCCTCGCCGACAACCGCTTCAGCTCTCCCAGTACCAACTCCAACGCCTTGCCCACATTCCGTGCATCCAACCCCGCCGACATCGCGAACAGCCCCGTATCCGCATAATGACTCAGCGAACTGTAAATGCTGTAAGCCATCCCGTGCTTCTCCCGCACCACCTGAAACAACCGGGAACTCATGTTCTCCCCCAAAATCGCATTCGCCAGCCTCAGGGCAAACCGACGGGAATCAAAACGTGAACATACCCTCAACCCCAGTACCAACTGGGTCTGCTCCACATCCTTGGTCTGTAGCACCACCCTCGGCCCATCCTGCTTCTCCACAACCGGCGCAAAGGCCTGCCTCCCCCCCTCCGGCAACCCCCTCAAATAACGCCTCGCCAGTCTCACCAGCCGATCATGGGAAACCTGCCCCGCCGCCACCAACACCGTCGAACCCGCGTTGAAATACTTCCGTTGAAATTCAATCAAATCGCCCCGCTTCAACCTCTGCACCGACTCCATGCTGCCCGTCAAAGATCGCCCCAGGGGCTGATCCGGCCAAATCGCCGCATTCAGCAACTCCTGCACATGCTGATGCGGCTGGTCCAGATACATCGAAATCTCCTCCTGAATCACCCCCCTCTCCCGTTCCAGCTCCCCGGCCGCAAACCGCGACCCCAGCAGCATGTCGCTCAACACATCCAGCAGTAGCTCCAGCTGGTCGTACCTCGCCCGCGCATAAAAACAAGTGCTCTCCTCACCCGTAAACGCATTCAGATACCCCCCCACACCCTCCACTGCCTGCGAGATCTGCGAAGCATTCCGCCGCCTCGTCCCCTTAAACAACATGTGCTCAATGAAATGACAGACCCCGTTCGCCTCCGCCGCCTCGTGCCGCCCCCCTGTCGCCAACCATAACCCCAAACTCACACTGGCCCGGCCCGGCATGAAAACCGAAGCCACCGTCAAACCCGACGGCAAACGCGTAACCTGCACTCCCTCAACCCGGCTCATGCGAAAGCTTTCGAAATCCCCTGCGGAGGCCCTACCCTGCGCTGGTAGTCCAGGATCAACTCCAGCGCCTCATCCACACTGTCAGTCAATGTAGCCAGTTCAATGTCCCCCTTGCTGATATATCCCGCCCCCTCCAAATCCGTCCGCATCCACTTCAACAACCCCCGCCAATACTTCTTCCCAAACATAATCATCGGGAACTGCGTCAACCGATGCGTCTGAACCAAAGTCATCACTTCAAAAAACTCATCCAAAGTCCCAAACCCGCCAGGCATAAACACAAAACCCAGACTGTACTTCGCAAAACACACCTTGCGCGCAAAGAAATAGTGGAAGTTGATCGGCACGTTCGCATACGGATTCGGCTCTTGCTCAAACGGAAGCTCAATGTTCAACCCCACCGACTTCCCTTTCCCCATCGCCGCCCCACGATTCGCCGCCGCCATAATCCCCGGCCCTCCCCCCGTAATCACCCCCATGCCGTGCTTCGCCAAACCCTTCGCCAACTCCATCGTCGCCTTGTAATACCGATCCCCCGCCTTGGTCCGCGCGGACCCGAATACGGTCACCGCCGGCCCCACATTCGACATCGTCTCAAACGAATCCACAAACTCCGCCATAATACGGAATATGCGCCACGGATCCTCTCGCGTGAAACCAGGGTTCTGCTCGCTCATAGCTCGGGACGCTATCACCACGCACCTCCCATTGCCAACGGTGAATCAACAGGTCACCCACCAAAAAAGCGGGCCCGGAACATTACGCTCCGGGCCCGCCGAGGAACCAAACCAACAGCTACAAAACCATCAGGAACATCCCAGGCTCTCGCCGCAGTTCAGGCACTTGAAACAAGCACCGTTCCGCACCGCCACGTGCCCGCAGTTCGGACACGTCGGCGCATCCTGCATGAAATGCGCCACCGCCTCAGTCAGACTGCCCGGCGCCTTCAAGACATCCGCCCGCCCCGCAGCCAAACCACCACCGTTCCCACTCTTCACCCCCTCCACCCTGTTCTTCAACAAAATGGTCGTCTCCTCATCCGCCAAGGCCAACTCAGGCACCGGACGATTCAGTTTTTTTTTGACCTCCTCCATGAGGCCCGGAATCGCCAGCTCAGGCTGGTTGCGACTCAATCCGCTCGCCTCCCGATAGCCGTCGATGAACTGGATCGCCAACCAGCGGAACACATAGTCGATGATCGATGAAGCACTCCGGATCTCCGGGTTCTTCGTGAAACCCGAAGGCTCAAACCGCTGATGCGCAAACTTCTTCACCAACGCATCCAACGGCACACCATACTGCAATGCCATGCTCGTCAACGTCCCGATCGCATCCATCAAACCCCCAATGGTCGAACCTTCCTTCGCCATCGTGATGAACATCTCACCCGGCTGACCATCTTCAAACAACCCCACAGTCAGGTAACCCTCGTGCCCCGCAATGTCGAACTTGTGCGTCACCGAGGAACGCGTGTCCGGCAACCGGCGCCGCAACGGCTGGCCACTCTCACCCTCCAACCGCTTCACCTCACTCTCCAATGTCGCAATCCGACTCTGCAAATCAGCCGATTCACCCTCAGCCTTCACCTCCTTCGACTCCTTGCCCTTGCCGCCCTTGCTCGTGTTCAAAGGCTGCGACCGCTTCGATCCATCACGGTAAATCGCCACACACTTCAACCCCATGCGCCAGGCCTCCACATAGGTGTTCTTGATCTCGGCCACCGTGCTCTCCTGCGGCATGTTCACGGTCTTCGAAATCGCCCCGCTGATAAACGGCTGCGCCGCCGCCATCATCTGCAAATGCGCCAAATAATGAATGCTCCGCTTGCCGCGATATGGCTTGAATGCACAGTCAAACACCGCCAGATGCTCAGAACGCAGCCCGCTCTTCACTTCCTGCCCCTCGTCCTCCACATCCTCAATCGTGTCATACTTCTCAATGTGCGCCACAATCCGGTCAATCTCCGCCTGGCTGTAGTCCAAACGACGCAAGGCATCCGGCACCGTCCGGTTCACGATCTTCAACATCCCGCCCCCGGCCAATAACTTGTACTTCACCAAAGCAATGTCCGGCTCCACCCCCGTCGTGTCACAGTCCATCAGGAAGGCAATCGTCCCCGTCGGCGCCAAGACCGTCACCTGCGCATTGCGATAACCACTCTTGCGCCCCCCTGCCAACGCCTGCTCCCAGCAAACCCGCGCCTCGTCCTTCAAATAATTGAATTCCTCCGAAGGATGAATGTCCTCCACCGCCGCCCGGTGGTTCTCCACCACCTCCAACATCGAATCCACATTGTTCCGCCCCGCAGGCTTGCTCACATGCGAACAACGCGCATCCCGATAACCCGCAAACGCCCCCTTGATATCCGCCAACCGCGCAGACTGCTCATACGCATGCCCCGTCATGATCGACGTAATCGCCCCAGCCAGTGCCCGTCCTTCATCCGAGTCATACGGCAAACCATAGCTCATCACCAAGGAACCCAAGTTCGCATAACCCAAACCCAGCGTCCGGAAAATGTGCGAGTTCTCCGCAATCATCTGCGTCGGGTAACTCGCGTTGTCCACCAGAATCTCCTGCGCCGTAATGTAAATCCGCACCGCCGCCTTGAAACGCTCAGCGTTAAACCGCCCGTCCGCTTCCTTGAACTTCATCAGGTTCAACGACGCCAGATTACAGGCCGTGTTGTTGATGAACACATACTCGGAACACGGATTCGTCGAGTGAATCGGCTCCGTCCCCTTGCACGTGTGCCACTTCTGAATCGCCCCATCAAACTGCAAACCCGGATCCCCACAAACCCACGTCCCCTCCGCAATCTTGTCCAATAAACCCCCGGCATCCTTCTTCTCCAACGGCCGGCCCGAGGTCACACTCCGCGTCCACCACTCGCGACCATCCACCGCCGCCTGCATAAACTCGTCGCTCACCCGAACCGACAGGTTCTCGTTCTGATACATGACGCTGCCATACGCCTCGCCGTTGTACGAACCGTCATACCCCTGCTCAATCAATGCCCAGGCCTTGCGCTCCTCCTTCTGCTTCGCATCAATGAACTCCTCAATGTCACCATGCCAGTCCCGCAAGGTGTTCATCTTCGCCGCCCGACGCGTCTTGCCACCCGACTTCACCACGTTGGCCACCTGATCGTAAACCTTCAGGAACGACAACGGACCACTCGGACGCCCACCACCACTCAACTTCTCCTTGCTCGACCGGATAGGACTCAAATCACTCCCCGTCCCGGATCCATACTTGAACAACATGGCCTCCGCATGCGCCAACTGCATGATCGATTCCATGTTGTCGTCCACCGACTGAATAAAGCACGCACTCCCCTGCGGATACTCATACTGCGTCCCCGCACGCTTCGCCTGCTTCGCCTTCGGATCCCAGTGCCAGTTCCCCGGTGCCGAGTTCTTGCCCACCCCATATTGATGATACAATCCCACGTTGAACCAAACGGGAGAGTTGAACGCCCCATACTGGTTCACACACAACCACGTCAGCTCCTGCTCAAACACCTTCCCGTCCGCCTTGCTGAAATAACCGTCCGCCACACCCCAGTCCGCTATCGTCCGGCATACCCGCCGAATCAACTGCTTCACCGATGTCTCGCGCTCAGACGTGTTCTGCTCCCCATAAAAATACTTCGACACCACCACCTTGGTCGCCAAAACCGACCACGACTTCGGAACCTCCACCCCCTCCTGCTTGAAAATCACCTTGCCCGAGTCGTCCGTAATCTCCGCCGTCCGCTGATCCCACTGAATCTCGTCAAAGGGATCTACCTGCGGCGAACTGAATACACGCTCCACCTTCAGGGTCTTGGATTTCGATGTCTGGCGGCGTCCACCAAGGGCACGACCACCACGGTTGCGGGTGCTTCCACCCTTCGCAGACGAAGGCGTCATAACAGGTTCACGGGCATCAATCATGGCAACAACAGGGGGCTGGACTGCAAATACACTAAACTCAACACTTTACGGCCAAAACGACTGGGACGCTTGGGCCGTTAGGCCCCACCAATAGGGGCGAGTCCGAAAAATAGCCCAATATGTTGTGGGGACAAGCCCTTTTTGAGGAATTGTTACTTGAACGAAAACGTGGGGACTTTTCGGACATTTTACCCCCTCAGAAATCAGCACCCCACCCCCAAGCCCCCCAAAAAATCACCCCCACTTGCCTACACCAGAAACCTACCTCCCCGCAACCTGTGGTATCGGCCAAAGCGACCTCCAATACCGCTGCTCAACCTCATAAAAATCAACAGGTTCCGCCCCCCCCTCACCCTCCGCCAGCACCCCATACCGACGCATCTCCCGAAACCACTCAGCCCGTGGCTGAAATCCCGGCATGTCAAACCGCGGATGCCCCTCCAAATAATCGCGCCCCCCCTCACACATCGCCAAAAGGGCCTGATAACCAGCGTCTTGCCGACTCGCAAACACCGGCTCCCCCGCCGCCGCAGTGCACCGACCCCACCCGCCCTCCTCCGCCGCCAACGGCGCCAGCAAAATCAACGAAAGCTCAGGCCGACTCAGGTTAAACACGTTGTGCCGGCTCGTGTTCAACCGCGGATCCCGCATGTCCGGCTGCCAAAACGAAACACCCCGCTCATCCGACAAACTCAGCGGCAATAACCGTCCCGGCTCCTCATGACACCCCATGCACCGCTCCGCCATCACCGCCGCACCCGCCCGCGTGCTCGGCCATTCCGCGTCCAACCCCACCTGCTGGTTCTCCGCATACCCCCCAATCATCCCCGTCCCCAAAGCCGCATACGTCCCGGGATACGCCGCCCCCGTCTCAATCCATAACCGCAAAACCCGCTCCTGCTGCTCGGTTGCCCGCACCCCATAATGCTCCCCATCCAAATACCCCAGCAACCGGCTCGCCGATGACCCCAAGGTCCGTGGCGCATAATTGCTCACCGCCTGATTCCGCCCGTCCGAAAACAAACCCGCCACGGTCAAGGTGTAGTAGCTGTGGCTGAACATCGGCCCCCGATCCCCGGCAAGCACCAGCCGCGCCGCCGCCGGCCCACCACGCTCAGTCGCCTCATACCCATGACACTCCACACACAACGCATCCAATACCGGCTGCACGTCCCGCGGAAAATCAATCACGTCCGGAACCCCCTCCACCGGCTCCACCCCGCTCGCCCCACGCCGCGCCGCCAGCGATGTCGCCAACGCCATCGCATGCTCCGGCGTCCGCGTCCGCTGCTCATGACACCCCACACAACTCGTCGTCTCCCCGGGCATCACAGTCAAAAAGCTCTGCATCCGCTTCACCGCCATGTCCCGCTCGTCCAACGCCACAAAAAAGAAACTCCGCATCGCCGGCAACTCCATCAACGCCGACCCATCCTCCTCCACCGGCACCGTCCCCACAATCCGCTCCAAGGTAAACGTCCCGGAATAACTGATCGGATCCATCCCCCCAGTGTAATGAATCGGCATCGGCAAGGTCTCCAAGACCAACAGCTTCTTGATCTCCCCTCGCTCCACCCCCTCCATGTTCCGGCCATCGTAAATGTTCGCCAACATCAACGTCCCCGTCGGGTCCCCCAAATCCACCCGGTCCACCAATATAGGTTCTCGACGCCGCCCCGCCACCGGACGCGGCTCATGACACTGCAACCCCTTCGCCCGATCCTCCGCCGGCAACACCAGCAACTCCTCAATCCGACCCGATCCATCCATCGCCACCAGAGTCCCTCCCCGCGCCGCGAGAAACAGCTCCTCACTCAAAGCCCACGGATCCCGAAAATCACTACCCTCCGCTATCCGAACAGACCCCGCCGGATCATCCGGTCCCAAGGCTGGATCCACCACGGTAATCACACCCGCATGCTCAATCTGCCCGTGACCAGGTGAAAAACTCGCCACCACCTTCGCCGTCCCCGGAATCGGCTTCGCATCAATCATCGTCACGCCCGGATGCATGTTCCCGTAATACACCATCTGCCCCGTCCCATCCGGATTCGCCGTCCATAAATGATGAAAGTTTACCTGGCTCCGGTCCACATACTCCCAGCGCGTATACAAAATCCGCCCGTCCGGCAAAACCCACGGCGTGTTGTCATGCTCGTTGTTGCTCGAAATCGCCCGCACCCCCGACCCGTCCGGCCCACACCGATGCAACACCGCCACCTGCGTCAGCCAGCAATTCACCCACCGCTTGCACCGGCTCGATACAAAAACAATGTCCCCGTTCGGTAAATAGCTCGGCTCAATATCGTCAAACACGCCGTGCGTCAGTTGCCTCAACCCGGAACCGTCCAGATTCACCTCATGCAACAGGTAGTTCTCTGTCCCTCCCTTCCGATACGAAAACAACACCTTCGTCCCCTCATAGTTCAATTGCGGATCCCTCACACCCCCACGCGGATCATCCAGCAACACCACCAACTCGCCGGTCGCCACATCCCACCGATACAACTTCCCCCCCTCACGCCAGGCCTTACGTCCCACATCTTCCGCATAATAACCAAAGTTCGCATACCAGTGCCCATCCGTGTCGTTCAAACGCCGCACCGCAAAAACCAACTGCCCCACCTCAGCCGCCAATCGCTCCCTTAACTCCCCACCCGAAACCGCCGCAGCTCCGCAAACCCAAGCCACCAACCACAAGCAACCCATCCTGCCGCTCCAACTCAAATCTCGATCTCTCATGGCTCTCCTATAGGGATAAAAGATACGCCACCAAATCAGTCAGCTCCGACTCGCTCAAACCACTCGTCACCCCGTGCGCATCCCCAAGATTCCTCTCCGTCAATACCTCCACCAATGTCGCCGCCGACCCGTCATGCAAATACGGCCCCGTCCGCCACACCTCCACCAAGGTCGGCGTAAAAAAAACATCCCCCTCCCCATCCAACTCCCCGCGCGTCCCCACATCATGCGCACCCAAATCCGAATACAACTCGCCCGGATGACATACCCCACACCCCACTCCCGCCGACTCAAATAACTCCCGCCCTCTCCTCGCCTCCGCCGATAACTCTCCCCCCTCCAGATATGGACTCGGCACCGGCCGCAAAGACTTCAAATACGCATCCATCGCTTCCGCCACACCCTCCGGTTGCACGGTAAATAAAATATGCCGAATCCCCGCACGCACCGCCTCCTCCGCCGTCGGCCTCACCCCCAAACTCATCGCCGGCCCCATCCGATGCGAATACAACAAACTCCGGTTGTTCTTCGGATTCCCTATACCGTCATTCAATAAATCCCAGTTCAACGCATCCATCCGACCCTCACCCGGATGACAACTCGCACAACTCTGCCACCCCTGAAAACACAACCGCGCATCATGGAAATATAGTTCCCCCAACCGCTCCTCCGACATCACACCCCGCTCACCCAACTCCACGGTCCGCACCCCACCCCCCAGCTTCCCCAACCCCACCACCGACAACGTATCGCTAAAATAATTCGCCGACACCACCCTGCCATCCGCCACCACGACCGACCGCGGACCCAACCCCCGCTCACCCAATGCAACCCGCCCCCTCAGCCCCACCAGAAATGCCAGGTCGTTCGGCACATCCCTCCGGCATCGCGATACGGTCCGGTAATCATTTACCCCCCCCTCCGGCATCTCCTCAGGCAAAGCCTCCAGTTTCGCCACCAAACCACCCACATCTACCACACTCAGCTCATGCGTCCCCGCATGGGCCACCACCAACGCCCCACCGTCACCCGACCACGCCACCCCCCACGGATTCGCCGCCCCACGATCCACCGTGTCCAATAACACGGTGTTCAAAACGGTCATGGTCTCCAAATCTATCAGGGTCATCGCATTGGTATTCATCCACCCACGCTCCACCTGCGTGGTCGGTAACGGAAACCTCGACACCAAATGCGTCACCACCGCCCACCTGCCGTCCGGAGAAATCTCCACCGCATTCAAATACCCACTCCCGTTCGGCAGCCGCAATGTCTTCACCACCCGCCCCTCCACCGCGTCCACTACACTCACTCCAGCCGCCACCTCCACGCCATCCGACCGACCGTTGTGCAACAGGTTCGCCACCAATAACCACCTCCCGTCCCCCGTCATCGCCATCGCCACCGGCTCCCGCTCCACCCCCACCACGCGCAAGACCTCTCCACTCCCCAAATCCACCTCCACCACCTCGTTCCGAAACCGACGCGCCAGCCAAGCGCTGCCACCCCCACGCACCACCACCGGCGCCATCACCATGTGCCCCACCGGATGCACCCGCCGCCCCCCACCCTCCACATCCAAAACCTCGAGACCACCATCCACCGCCGCCAACGTCACCACCAGCTCCCGATCCTCAACCCGCCAAGCCAACCCACTCACCCTCCCCGCCACCTCCCACCGCCCAACCACCCGCCCCTCAGCCAAAACCACCTCCAAAACCACCGCCTCACCCGCCCCACCCACATACACCCGCGAACCATCCCCCGATGCCACCATCGCCACCGGTGCCACCCCCTCAGCCAGCCCGCCGCACACCACGGCCAACAGCAGAAACCCCACCACCCGAAGAGTAGAACCGGCACGCTTGAAGGACACAACTCGCATGGTCAGTTTTTCAATATCCAGAGTCGTCAAACACAGGATCAGCTCATTCCTGTTGTAAAGCATTCAGAGACATCACGCAAGCAACACTAATCACACAAACGAGGGCACGATTAAGAATTGCGGCCAGATACTCACCACCCTGGCGGGAGTCACAAAGACGAAGCCCTCACGGCCCGAACACCTCAACTGTCTGCCGCCGCACCCAATCGGCACCATCTCCCGCAACATCGATTTGGCTGTTCAAACCCCAACCAACCGTTCCTCCTGCGCACTCCACTGACCAGCCCTTCCCCTTTGTCTCCTCCATCCCAACTGCATTTCACGAGCTGGCTAAATTCATCCATTTTACCCCACAAATATCTCCTCCTTCCTTCTCACCCACTCCTGTCAATCACACCAGCGTAACACCAACCCAGTACGGATTATCGCGACAGGTGTCCCGATAATCCGTACTGACTCAGCAAGCCCCGGGCTCGGGGGCCGCATGGGGAATCACGGTCCCAGAGAGGTTAATCGACACAGAAGCAGAGGGCTCCGAAGCAAGCCATTACGCGGGACTTTGCTCGAAACTGAACGCACGATTGCCAAAAGGAGGGACTGCCACCACAGTAGCGCGCGGATGAGCAAACGGTTCTACCTTACAACCGCAATCGATTACGTGAACGGCGAACCCCACTTGGGACACGCCTACGAAAAAGTCGTTACCGACGTCATCGCCCGAGTCCACCGCAGCCTCGGTGAAGAGGTCTTCTTCCTGACCGGCCTCGACGAACACGGGCAAAAAGTCAAACAGGCCGCCGAAGCCAAAGGTATGGCTCCCCAAGCCTGGTGTGACCAGCTCGCCGCCATCTGGCAGGACTTCGCCAGCCACCTCGACCTCACCAACAACGATTTCATCCGCACCACCTCCGCCCGCCATAAGGCCTTCGTCACGGGCATGCTCGAAAAGCTCCACCGGAACGATCACTTCTATAAAGCCAGCCACCGCGGGTTCTATTCCACTAAGGAAGAGACCTTCCTCACCGACAAGGACCGTGGGCCCGATGGCCAGTTCGATCCCAGTTGGGGCGAAGTCGTGGAGCTCTCGGAAGATAACTGGTACTTCCGTATGGGGCGTCACCAGCAATGGCTCATCGACCATATCGAAGCCAACCCGGACTTCATCGCTCCCGACTATCGGCGCAACGAAATCCTCGGCTTCCTGCGCAGCCAAAAGCTCGAAGACCTTTGCATCTCCCGCCCGGTAAACCGGCTCGACTGGGGCATTCCCCTCCCCTTCGACCCCGAGTTCGTTACCTACGTCTGGTTCGACGCGCTCAGTAACTACGCCAGTCTCCCCGGTGCCCTCGGCGATCCCACCGTGGTCGAGCAACTCCCCGATCAACCCGGAATCACGAAAACGATCGACCCCACTGTCCAACTCTGGCCCGCCGATATCCATGTCATCGGTAAGGACATCATCAAGTTCCACACGGTCTACTGGCCCATCATGCTCAAGGCCATGGAACTGCCCCTCCCCAAACAAGTCCTCGTCCATGGCTGGTGGCAAAAGGACGGCCAGAAAATGAGCAAAACCACCGGCAATATCGTCGACCCCAAAGCTGTCGTCCTCGACTGGGGCGTCGATGCCTTCCGCTATTACGTCGTCCGTGAGCTCAACGTCGGTGCGGATGGCAACTGGACCGACCAGGGCTTCGAATCCCGCTACTCCGCGGAACTGGCCAACGGCCTCGGCAACCTCGTGAACCGCTCGCTCTCCATGCTCCGACGCTACCGCAACGGTATCCTCCCCGAGCGCTCGGATGAACTCGCAGCCGAAACCACCCAGCGCATCGAGGAAACGCTCGCCCTCCTGCGCCAACATGAACTCCAGGCCGCCCTCAAATCCATCTGGTCCATCGTCACCCGCGCTAACCAATACGTCGACCAAACCGCCCCCTTTAAACTAGCAAAAGATCCCACCCAAACCGCACGCCTCGACGAAATCCTCTATAACCTCGTCGAAACCTCGCGCATCCTCGCCATCCTGCTCTGGCCCTTCATCCCTGGCACTGCCAATAAGATCTATCAGCAGATCGGACTCGAAGGCACACCCGATAGACTCGCCGCAGCCCAGTGGGGCAGCCTCACCGCAGGCCACGCCGTCGGTGAACCCGCCCCGCTCTTCCCCCGGCGCGACCTCCCACAAAAAGCCAGCTAGCCTCGCCCGCACAAATTAGACAGCTTCCCCTTTACCCTCTCCCTGCGCCACCAATCGGCGCAGCCGCCCTGTGCTTCGACAACGCCTCCTTCACCGCATCCACGCTAGCCGGAAGCTCGATCGGCCCGTTCGCATGCTCACACGGGAAGGCCAGCTCGCGCTGATGATACTGCACCTTCATCTCAGTGAACTTCAGCCCGTGGGCCGTCGATATCACCACCACCCGCTCTGACTTGTCGATCTTCCCGGCTTTCACCAGCTTGATCAACGCGGCCAGCGCCACGCCCGTGTGCGGACAGTTGAACATCCCGGTGCGATCCCCCAAAGCCGCTGCATCCGCCAGTTCCTCCTCGGTTGCCTGTTCCACCACGCCATTGAACTCTTTCAGCGTCCGAATCGCCTTCTGAATACTGACCGGGTTCCCGATCTGAATGGCACTCGCCAGGGTCTTCTCCGCCTGCACCGGCTCAAATGAATCAAAACCCTTCTGGTAAGCACGGTACAACGGGTTCGCCTTCTGGGCCTGCGCCACCACAATCCGTGGCAGCCGGTCAATCATCCCCAGTTCCTTCAGCATCAACAGCCCCTTACCCAAAGCAGAGACATTCCCCAGATTGCCCCCCGGAATAATCATCACGTCCGGAACCTGCCAGTCGAACTGCTGCACGATCTCAATCCCAACGGTCTTCTGCCCCTCCACCCGCAACGAGTTCATCGAATTCGCCAAATACAAAGTCGGGTCGTTGGTAATCTCCTGCACCACCCGCATGCACCCGTCAAAGTCCGTGTCCAAACTCAACACCAAGGACCCGTTCGCAATCGGCTGCACCAGCTGCGCAATCGAAATCTTCCCCCGCGGCAACAACACAATCGATGGTATCCCCGCCGCCGCACAATAGGTCGCCAGCGCCGCGGAAGTATCCCCCGTGGAAGCACACGCCACAGCCTGAATCGGCGCGCCCTGCGCAATCATCTGCTTCACCTGCGATACCAAAACCGTCATCCCCAGGTCCTTAAACGACCCGCTGTGCGTGTTGCCGCACAACTTGATCCACAAATCGTCCAACCCAATGATCTTGCCAAACCGCTCCGCCCAAAACAGGTTCGTCCCCCCCTCATACAAGGACACCACATTCTCCGGCGCCAACCCCGGCAACACCCACTCCTTCTTGCCCCACACACCACTGCCATACGGCCACTCGTGCCCGCGATACCGCCCATCAAACAAGGCCTTCCACTCCGTCGCCGTCCGCCCCGCCAAGGCCGCATGATCATGCTGCACCTCCAACAGGCTGCCGCACTCCCGACAACGATACACAATCTCGTCCAGCCGATACTGCTGTCCGCACTCCGTGTTAAAACACTGAAACCAGGCTCGGTAATCGCTCATGCTAGAAATGCCATCCCCCAATTTCCCGCCCAACGGGCTGAGGTTGGCGCGGGACCGAGAATGCCAGCCAACCCAAACGTTTCAAGACCACACCCCACAAAATCCCTTTCCTCCAGCCCCACCCCGGCCCTTAATAAACCCGTGCCTCCTAAAACCGTCCGCCCCAGCCCAATCCCCGACCGCTCCCGCTCCGTGCTGCTCGCCCTCAGCCTCACCCTCGGCAGCACCTTCCTCCTGCCAGCCATAGCCACCGCCAAAATCCCCAGGGAACTCTGGGTCGCCCTCGACGGCAAAGACACCAACGAAGGCTCCAAATCTGAACCGCTCGCCACTCTCGAAGGCGCCCGCGACCGTATCCGCCTGCTCCGCCAGGAGGATGACCTCCCCAAAAACGGCATCACCGTCTGGATTCGCGGCGGCACCTACCCCCGCTGGCAAACCTTCGAACTCACCGCCGAGGACAGTGGCACCGAAACCAGCCCCATCTCTTACCGCAACGTCAAAAATGAAGCCGTCACCCTCCTCGGCGGCCGCAGTATCCGCTTCAGCCCCCTCAAGGACCCCGCCATCCTCCAACGCCTCGGCCCCGTCGCCCGCGCCGCCGTCCAAGTCGCCGACCTCCCCGCCCAAGGCATCCAGGATTTCGGCCACCTCACGTCCCGGGGATTCGGCCGCTCCACCCAAACCGCCCACCTGGAGCTGTTCGCCAACGGACAACCCATGACCCTCGCCCGCTGGCCCAATACCGGCGATTGGCTCTCCATCTCCGGTATCCCCAAAGACACCGCCACCGGGGATGAACACGGAGGCCAACTCGGCCAACTCGAAGGCGGATTCCTCCTCGATCACTCCCGCCCCCGCCGCTGGCAACCCTCCACCAACTGGTGGGTCCACGGTTACTGGGCCTGGGACTGGGCCAACTCCTACGAACAGGTCGCCTCCATCAGCAACAACGGCCTCATCCACACCACCCCGCCCCATGGCCTCTACGGCTTCCGCAAAGGCCAACGCTTCTACTTCCTCAACATCCTCGAGGAACTCGATACCCCGGGCGAATATTACGTCGATACCACCACCGGCCAACTCTACTTCTGGCCCCCGCTCGACTCCGCCAATGCCTCCACCATCGTCTCCCTCCTCAATACCCCCATCATCCGCACCCGCAACACTTCGCATGTCACTTTCCACGGCCTCGCCCTCGAGGCCGGACGCAGCCACGGCATCGACATCACCGACGGCAGCCACTGCGTCATCACAAGCTGCCGCCTCCGCAACCTCGGTAACCACGGCATCACCATCACCGGAGGAACCAATCACGAAGTCCTCCACTGCGATATCCTCAACACCGGCGACGGTGGCGTCATCCTCTCCGGCGGCGACCGTACCACCCTCGAACCCGCATCCCACCTCGTCGAGAACAACCACTTCCATCACCAGGGCCGGTGGTCCAAATGCTACGTCCCCGCCATCCAGCTCAGCGGCGTCGGCCACCTCGCCCGCAACAACCTCATCCACGACCATCCCCATTGCGCCATCCTCTTCGCGGGCAATAACCACCGCATCGAATTCAACGAAATCCATCACATCGCCCTCGAAACCGGCGACGTAGGCGCCATCTACACCGGCCGCGATTGGACCTACCGCGGCAACCGTATCGTCCATAATTTCATCCACGATACCGGCGGCGTCGGCATGGGCTCCATGGGCGTCTACATGGACGACTGTGTCAGCGGCACCACCATCTCCGGCAACCTCTTCAAAAACGTCCAGCGCGCCGTCTTCCTCGGCGGCGGCCGTGATCACCAGGTCGAGAATAACGTCTTCCTCAATTGCCACCCCGCCGTCGCCGTCGATGGCCGCGGCCTCGATGCCTCACCCGTCTGGCACAACATGGTCTACCGCACCATGAAAGACCGCCTCGCCGATGTCCCCGCCGACCTCTACCGCAAACGTTACCCCGAACTCTCCGACCTCGATCCCTTTTACCAGGTCGATACCGGCGTCCCCCCGGAAAACAACCGTATCAGCGGCAACATCTCCCTCGGGGGCGAATGGCTCACCGTCAACTGGCACGCCGCAACCTCCATGCTCGGCCTCGAAAACAACCTCGTGAACCCGGAAACAGCCTTCCGCAACCCCGACGAATACGACTTCCGCCTCCACAAAAAATCCCCCGCGCGCGACCTCAACATTCCCGAAATCCCCTTCGACCGCATGGGCCTTTACCCCAGCGATGCCCGACGAGACCTCGAACGCACCTTCGGCACCGCCGACGAATAATCACGGAACTGGCCGCACTCCGACTGATCAGTCCGATGCAAATCCTCCACCCTCAACACGACCGCGCCATCGAAATCGAGCGCGCCTACTTGCCGCGTTCTACGCGGCGGCGCGTGTCACCAGAGGACCGTAGAGAGAAAACAGTAGCACCCCTCTCCCCTCTCCTCTCTCCCTGCGGTCCGCCACACGGACCGCAATAGCCCTCTGCGCCTCCACCTCTCGCGCGAAGCGCCTCTCTCCCTAACTCCCAGCTCCCAGCTCCTAGCTCCCGTGCCGCCTACGCGGCACTACCCTCAGCCCTAAGCGCTCAGCCCTCAGCGCTATGCCCTTACCCCTTACCGCTTACCGCTCACCCCTTCTCCACAAACCCGTGATACATCCCCATGTAATACGGCAGCAGAAATACCGTCCCCGCACCCAACACACCCCCTCCACCCCCGTAATCCAGGCGGAAGGGATCCGTGTTCCAATGGTTGAAATGCCGATTCTCCACCGGCAACACCTTGCCGCCCACCCGGTGCCCCCGCCCCCGCTCCGCCTCGTAGATGTCCGACATCGCCGGTGGACGCAAAAACTCAATGTCCAGCCGATGACTGTTCCGCAACGACCAGTCCAACCGGTCCAACGGAAAACCCCTGAGCGTTGCTATCGAATCCTCAAACCAATCTCCCCACGGATCCATCGGATAGGTCCCCCAATTGTTCCTCGCCTCCTGTCCCAAACCATGTGCCGCATAGGCAAAGTTGAAAAACGGATTCATCTCCGTCCACTCGTTCGCCCAGTAACGCAAAAACGACCAGCGCACCTGCACCTTCAACGCCTCGTCCCGTGAATACCGCAGCAAACTGTAGTAACACATGAACGCCATCTCATCGTCCGACTGATTACCCGACCCCACCCCCTGCTGCACCTTCGGATACATCAGGTTCTGCCCGTACCCGTGTTGGTCGATCAACTCGCGCGACGCCCGCTCATACTTCCCATCCCCCGTGACATACGCCGCCACCGACAAATAACTCAGCATGCTCAATGAGTTCAGCCCACGCTCCGCCCACCACCGCGGATCCGCATTCAAGGACTCCGGCCCAAATACCGCCCAGCGCGTCGGCAACCCGTCGTGATCCACCAACACATACCGGTGAGCCAACAAATGATCGGTCAAATCCCGCACCACCTCGCGCACCCGCTCACGCTCAGCCTCATCCCCCGCACACAGCTCATAATACAACGGATAAAAGAAATAATGGCCGTCCAGCTCATCACTGCTCGTGTCACTCTTCCAATACCACTTCCCATCCGCACTCTTCGGCCAGCGCGGCTCAATCACCTTCCATAACCCATCCCCCTTCTGCGATTCCCTGTCCCGCTCAACCCGGCCCACATTCGGATCCGGCCAATCCACCGGCCTTATGGTCCGTGCCACAAATCCCTTCGCCGCCTCGACCTCACCCCCCTGCGTCACTTTCTGCAAAAACCGCAACGCCTCAAACGCCTGCTTCGCCCGCTCCAAACATGCCGCATCCCCCGTCGCCCCATACCCAAAACACTCCCCCGCCCCATACATCGCCGTCCATAACCCGTCATTGTCGCTATCCTGCGGAGCCGCCGTAGACCGATCCCCCGCCACCCGCAACGGTGCCTCCGCCACATACCCAAAAGGCGTCCGCTTCACATACCGCTCAATCTCCCCCTCATAAAACGCCGCCTTCTCCGCCAAGGTCATCCCCCTCCACCCCACCGCACCCAACCCACCGTCGGTCACCACCCACGCCGTCCCCAAACCATCCACACTCACCCGCCTCACATCATCACCCGGCAACCACCTCCGACCCTGCCGATAATGCCACCCCGCTCCATCCCACCGCACTAAACCCTGGCCCGCTGCAAACCACACCTCCCCATCCGGCCCCGCAGCCAGTCCCCGAAAATCACTCACCGGCAAACCATCCCGCCCCTCATAGAACTCCCAGCCCGATTCATTCCGGCAACCCACCCCCGCCTGAACCCCAAACCACAACCGGCCCCGACTATCAAACACCACTCCCTGAACATCACTCACTGCCC
>JBJOII010000047.1:0-28107 GCA_046047235.1 Verrucomicrobiota bacterium
GGGGGGGGGGAGATTGTTTTATCGGACTACAACCTGCCGGTTTTCAGTGCGCCGGAGGCTTTGCGTATCTTGCAGGGGACGGGATTGGATTTGCCGTTTGTGATTATTTCAGGGGGTATTGGGGAGGACATTGCTGTAGCGGCGATGAAGGCTGGGGCGCACGATTATTTGATGAAGGGGAATTTGGCGCGGTTGATTCCGGCGGTGGAGCGGGAGATGCGGGAGGCGGTGACGAGAAGGTCGGGGCGGGATGCGGAGGATGCATTGAGGGACAGTGAGGAGCGGAATCGGTTGTTATGGGAGCACTCGACGGATGCGGTGGTGATGATGGACATGGAGGGGTTGATTCGTTTTGCGAATCCGGCGGTGGAGCGGGTTTTTGGGTATGAGAGTGAGGAGGTCGTGGGGCGGGATTTTCGGGAGTTACTGGTAGAGGGGGAGCGGGGGAAGGTAGCGGGGTGGTTGGAGGCGAGTAGGCAGCGTGGGAGGGTGGGGCATCCGGCGGCGATGTCGGTATTGGCGATGGGGTCGCATCGACGGGGGCGCGAGGTGCATTTGGAGATTGCATTGACGGAGGTGCAGTTGAAGGGGGTGGACTACGTTGGGGCGTTTATTCGCGACATTACTGAGCGTCGGATGGCGGAGCAGGAGAGTCGGTTATTGCAGAGCATATCGTTAGCGGTTGCGGCTGCTCCGGATTTGGATGTGGCGTTGTCTGCGGTATTGCGGGCGGTTTGTGAGACGACGGGGTGGGTTGCTGGGCAGGCCTGGTTACCGACTTCCGATGGTGGGTATTTGGAGTGTAGTCCGGCGTGGTATGGTCCGGCTGACTCGTTGGCGGCTTTTCGGGCGGAGAGTCAGGGTTTGCGGTTACGGAGTGGGGAGGGTTTACCTGGGATGGTTTGGGCGAAGGCGGGGGCGGTTTGGGTGCCGGATGTTTCGGTGGTATCGGGGGCTTCCAGGGCGGAAGTGGCGCGGGCGGCGGGGGTGGTGGCGGCGGCGGGGATTCCGGTGTTGGCTGAGGGTGAGGTGGTGGCGGTGATGGAGTTCTTTCTCTTTGAGCGGCGGGGTGTGGATGAGCGGTTTATGAGGTTATTGGCGGCGATAGCGACGCAGATGGGGGTTGGGATTCAGCACAAGCGGGCGGAGCAGGAGTTACGGGCGAACGCGGAGGAATTTCGGGCGGCGCGGGAGATTCAGGAGCGGTTGTTTCCCAAGGTTTCGCCATCGTTGGCGGGGTATGAGATTGCGGGGCGGTCGCGGGCTGCGTCGGCTGCGGGGGGTGATTATTTTGACTACATTCCGTTGCAGGGTGAGAGGTGGGGGATTGCGGTGGGGGATGTGACGGGGCATGGGATTGGGCCGGCGTTATTGATGGCGGAGACGCGGGCTTATTTACGGGCGCAGGCGCAGTCGCATCACCGGGTGGAGTCGATTTTGACGGCAGCGAACCGGGTCTTGGCTGAGGACATAGGGCAGGAGCGTTTTATTACGATGCTCTTGGTGGCGTTAGATCCAGCGAAGGGTGAGATGACGTATGTGAATGCGGGGCATCCTCCGGCTTTTGTATTTAATGCTGAGGGGGGTGTGCGGTTGCGGTTGGGGCGGAGTGGGGTGCCGTTGGGGATCAGGCCGGAGGTCCCGTTTGCGGCGATGAAGCCTGAGCCCCTGGTTTCTGGGGATACGATTTTAATACTGACCGATGGGATTGAGGAGGCGATGGCGTCGGATGATGCGATGTTTGGCGAGGAGCGGATTTTGGAGGTGGTGCGGGAGCATTTGGGGGGGACGGCGCAGGATTTGGTGGATGCATTATTTGCGTCGGTTTTGGCATTTGTGGGGGATGCGGTTCAGATGGATGATGCGACGGCGGTGGTGATTCGGGTCTTGTGAGTGTTTTTGGGTGGGGGTGCTTGGTGTTATTGAGTTGGGGGTGTTCGTGGATTTATGTCGTTTTCACACCTTTTGGTGTTGAAACCCAAACCTGAGCCCATACACTCTGCCCCCGTCGCTTCCGCTTGAGGGGCGGCGCCAATGGTTCGGGGCGTAGCGTAGCCTGGCTAGCGCGTCTGAATGGGGTTCAGAAGGTCGGGAGTTCGAATCTCCCCGCCCCGACCATTTCGCTTCGATTCTGCTTTTCTGCCGGATTTTCATTTTCTTCCTCTGGGTTTTGTTTTGTGTGCCGGGTGGACTTGATGGACAGAACTTGAGTGGTGGGGCAGGGTTGGGTTCATGACCACGGGCATTCGATCCTCGGTTGGCTTCTCTTTCTTTTGGGTAGTGGTGTGCGCAGTTTCGGTTGGGTGTTTTGGGGTGGTGCGGGGTGCGCCGAACGTTCTGGTGATCATGGCGGACGACTGCACGTATAACGATTTGCCGGTGTATGGGGGGAAGAACGCGAGGACCCCCAATTTGGATCGGCTGGCGGAGGAAAGTCTGGTTTTTGACCGGGCATATGTATCGATGTCGATGTGTCAGCCGTGTCGGTCGGAGTTATTTACGGGGCAGTTTCCGTTGAGGAATGGGTGTGCGTGGAATCACTCGGGGAGTCGGGTCGGGGTGCGGAGCATGCCGCAATTGATGGGTGGGCTGGGGTATCGCGTGGGGATTGCTGGGAAGGTGCATGTGGAGCCGGAGGCGGTTTATCCATTTGAGCGCGTGGCGGGTTTTGATGGGAACTGTGTCAGGAATCCGACGAGCAAGCATGAGTTGGCGGGTGTGAAGTCGTTTATGGGGCGGGATGCAGGGGAGCCGTTTTGTTTGGTAGTGGCTTTAGTGGAGCCGCATGTGCCATGGGTGATGGGGGATGCTTCGGCTTATCCGCCGGAGGGGTTGAAGTTGCCCTTGAACCTGGCGGACACACCGCGGACGCGTCGGGATTTTGCGGCTTACTGTGCCGAGATCACGTATATGGACGGGCAGGTGGGGGAGGTTTTGGCGTTACTGGGGGAGTTGGGCTTAGAGGAGGAGACAGTGGTAATTTTTACGAGCGAGCAGGGTTCGCAGTTTCCGGGGAACAAGTGGAACTGTTGGGATACGGGTTTGCATACGGGATTGATGGTGCGGTGGCCGGGGCGGGTGATGGCGGGGGAGCGGACTGATGCGATGGTGGCGTATGCGGATGTTTTGCCGACGCTGGTGGAGTTGGCGGGTGGGGATGTGGGGGTGCCGGGTTTGGCGTTGGACGGCCGGAGTTTTCGTCGGGTGTTATTGGAGGGGGAGGGGACGCATCGCGAGTATGTGTATGGGTTGCACAACAATTTGCCTGAAGGGCCGGCGTATCCAATACGGACCGTGTCGGACGGTCGTTGGAGGTATGTGCGGAACCTGATGCCAGGGGAGTTATACATTCAGAAATATGTGATGGGGGTTCAGGGAGATGGGAAGCTGAACAATCCGTATTGGGGGACGTGGGTGTTTTCATCTGAGGCGAATGAGGCGTCGTATCGGTTGGTGAAGCGGGTGATGCAGCGTCCGGCGGAGGAGTTGTATGACACATTGATTGATCCCTATGAGATGAACAATTTGGTCGATTCGGTTTATGTGCGTGGCGTGAGGGAGCGGTTGGCGGGTGAGCTGGATCGTTGGATGAGCGGGCAGGGTGATCCCGGGGCTGCGATGGACATGCGGGAGGCGTTGGGGGCGGCGCGGCGTGGGGAGCATTTGTATTATCCGGGGCGATGAGGTTGCGATGAGGTGGTGGCTGACAGTTGGCGGGTGGGCCGGGAGGCTGGGATTTGGTGTTTTGGGGCTGCTGTTGTCGGTGGGTGTAAGGGGCGGGGGGATTGATCGGGAGGCGGTGGTGCGGAGGCACAATCCGGTGGTACGGGGAGTGGAGGTGGATGCGCCGTTATGGATTGCGCAGGAGATTTATGATCCGGCGAGGAGCCAGAACCCGGTTTTTGAGCTGTCCTCCTGGCGGTGGGCGTTGGGGGTGGAGCAGCGATGGAGGGAGAGATTGGGGATGGGGAGGGATCGGGGCTGGGACCAGCGGTTGGCGCGGTTGTCCTCGTTGCCTGTGCGGGATGGGACGGGTGTGAGGTGGAGTATCCGGGATTTCCGAAGGATGGGAGTTGGGTGACACGGACCGAGGGGTTGAGGCGATTGCCTTGAGCGTTGGACGGTGCGAGGTGCGGGGAGAGGGGGGGGCCTTCGGGTCGGGGAGCTATGAGCCGGGGGTGGGCGCTTTGTGCGAGAGTTCAAGATTGGGGCAGGTGGGCGGGTGTGATGCTCGACTCCCTACTTTGGCGGCCCCTACTGTCCATCGGTGGAGGTCTGGGGTTGCGCGGGAAGCGCCGCCTGCTCGAAGAGGTTGACGGGTTGGATGGTGTCGTCGGTCGTGGGGTAGATCTAGAACGTATGGTTGAAGACGGCGATGTGGGGGGCGGCGTTGAGGCCTGGCCGGGCTGGTGGTGGGGCGGTGGGTTGGCTTATAACGGAGGCGATGGGGAGGAGCAGGGCAGTGAGGAGGGAAGGGGTGGAGCGGGTCATGGATGGAGTGACTGTAGGGAAGAGCGTGCGGGAGGCAAGGGATTGAGGGCATAGGGCGAAGCGGAGCTTAAAGGGATCATGGAAATACGTTATGGACTGTTTTCGGGTCGGCTTTGTAGGCTCTGCCTTTCACTTATGAGCACCGTAATAGCCAGACCGTTGGGCGAGCGTCTTGCGGGTGTGGTGTATGGTGGGCTGAGGTGGGTGTTGGTTTTGGCATTTGTGTGGGGGCTGATTTATCATCCGGTTCATTTGTTGACGGAGACGCACGTTGTTGGAGCCGGGGTTGGATTTGCTCAGGGGTCGGTGTTGGGAGAGTGGGGAGATGGGGTGGATTCCGGGGGGCACGCGCCGCATTGGGCGGCGGACCATCAATTCCACATGGTGGTGTCATCAGTGGGTGTGGGGATCGACGGCCAATGGGATGAGCTATCGGGTTGTGTTTATGTGGAGGGCGTGAGGAGAGAGGGGGAAGGGGTCGGTTTTTTCGAGGGGGTTGACGGTTGGGTGGTTACTTTCGACTGGGTTGGCCTTGGTGGATCGCGTGGGCCTCCGGTGGTTTGATTTCTGTGGGCGTGGCTGGAGGCTGTGTCCGTATCTTTCTACAGAGCCATTGCCGCTTGTACCCTCGTGGGCGGTGGGTTGGCAGGTTTGAAGCGACGCGAGGGGGAGGGTGCTTTTTACTGTGAATATTTCATTGGCCAATTGTGAGAGGTTTCTGGTTGTAGCGGTTTTGATGCTGCTGGGGGCGGTGGGGGCGGGTGTGGCGGCGGAGACCGAGGGGGGTGGTGAGGGTTCTGTTACTGTCAAGGTATCGACGCTGGTGCGGGAGGTATTGGAGGGGAATCCGGAGCTCGCGTTTTACCGTGCTGAGGTTGATGTAGCGCGGGGTGGAGGGGAAGTGGCGACGTCGTGGTCGAGTCCGCAGGTTACGACCACGGTGGGGCAGCATCGGCTGACTGCGGGGGACGTGACGGCGGAGGGGTTGGCTTGGTCGGTGGGTGTGCAGCAGACCTTTGAGTGGCCGGGGCGTATGATGTTGCGGAGGGCGATTGCGGACCGGGAGGTTGAGTTGGCTGAGCTGGGGTTGGCGCAATTTCGGGCTGCGTTGGAGGCTCGGGTGAGGGGGTTGGCTTATGGATTATATGCGGCGCAGGAGAAGGCGGCGGCGGCGCGGGAGGTGGCGTTGAGGTTTGAGGCGTTGCGGGAGGTGATGGTGCAGCGGGATGCGGCAGGACTGACTCCGTTGCTGGAGACGCGGATTATCGAGGCTACTGAGTTGACGTTGAAGCGTCGGGCGAGCGAGGCGGCATTGGAGATGGAGTCAATGGTTTTGGAGTTGAACCAATTACGGGGTGGGGCTTGGACGCGGGGTGTGAGAGTGGAGCCTTTGGGTTTAACGTTTGGGGAGGTTCCGGCGATGGAGGATTTGTTGGCGTCGGTTCGCACGAACAACTTTGAGTTAAGGATGAGGAGGGTGGAGTTGGAGCAGCAGGGGTTTGAGGTGTCTTTGGTCAAGAAGGGTGTTTATGCGGGTTGGAGTGTGGGGCCGTATTTCAGCGATCAGCGGGCGGGGGATCATGAGCAGCAGGTGGGGATCAGTCTATCGCTGCCTTTGCCGTTGTGGGGGGGGCATGGGGCGAGGGCGGAGGTGGCTGAGGCGCGTCGGCAGCAGGCGGCGACTTCTTTGCGGGTGACGGAGAGGGATGTGGAGCGTCGGGTGGTTGAGGCGGTGATGCGGTATCGGGTGAAGTTATTGGAGATGTCGAAGTGGCGTGGGGATGCGGTGGAGGAGTTTCGCCGGGCGGCGGAGGTGGCGGATCGGCATTACCGGCTGGGGGCGGTTCCGGTGGCGACGTATGTGGAGTTACAGAAGCAGTATTTGGAGGCGGTGGAGGCGTTACTGGACACGAGGCTGGAGGCGTTGGAGGCGGCTCAGCGGGTGTGGCATTTGACTGGGGTGGATTTGGGTGCGGTGCGGTTTGAGGAGGGGGTGGAGCGTGATTGATCGGGTTCTGGAGTTTTCTTTGCGGCAGCGTGCGTTTGTGTTGCTGCTGGCGGCGGGGTTATTGGGGGTGGGGTTATGGTCGGGTTATCATCTGCCGGTGGATGCGGTGCCGGACATTACCGGGGTTCAGGTTCAGGTGAACACGGAGGTTCGGGCATTGGCGGCGGAGGAGTCGGAGCGTTTGGTGACGCAGGTGATTGAGCGGGAGTTGGCGGGTTTACCGGGGGTGGAGGAGATGCGGTCGCTGACGAAGTTTGGTTTATCGCAGGTGACCTTGAGTTTTGAGGATGGGACGGATGTTTACCGTGCCCGGCAGCTGGTGAGTGAGCGTTTACAGGGTGTGGTGGAGGGGTTGCCGGCAGGGGCTACGCCGAGGTTGGCGCCGATCAGCACCGGTTTGGGGGAGATTCTGTATTACAGCGTGCAGTATCGGGAGGGGGCGACGAACCGGCCGGTGGCGGAGTTTGATCGATTGGTGCAGTTGAGCGAGGTCCAGAAGTATTTGATTAAGCCGTTATTGCGGACCGTTCCCGGTTTGGCGGATGTGAATGAGAGCGGGGGGTATGAGCGGCAATATTTGGTGCAGGCGAGGCCGGAGGCATTGGAGTTGGTGGGCATGACCTTTGGTGAGCTGGCGGATTTGATTGCGCAGAATGTTGAGAACACCGGGGGTGGGGTGATCGACCGAGGGGGGCGGCAGTTGACGATTCGGGCTGTGGGGAGAGTGCGGGATGTGGAGGACATTGAGAATTTGCCCTTGAAGTTTGGGGTGGGGGTGGAGCCGTTGTTGGTGAGGGATGTAGCGGAGGTGCGGATGGGGGCGAAGTTCCGGTCGGGTGCGGCGACATTGAACGGGGAGGAGACCGTGTTGGGGACGGCGATGATGTTGGCGGGGCAGAACAGCCGGGTTGTGGCTGAGCGGGTGAAGGCGAGGTTGGCGGAGATTCGCGGCAAGTTACCGGAAGGGATTGAAGTAGAGATTCAGTATGACCGATCCGGTTTGATTGACCGGACGATTGGGACGGTGAAGAGCAACTTGTTTGAGGGAGCGGTATTGGTGGTGGCGGTATTGTTGTTCATGTTGGGGAACTGGCGGGCGGCGTTGATAGTGGCGACGGCGATACCGTTGTCCTTCTTGTTTGCATTGACGGGGATGGCACGGTTCGGGATTTCGGGAAACCTGATGTCATTGGGGGCGATTGATTTTGGTCTGATCATTGATGGTGCGGTGGTGATCGTGGAGAACATTGTGCGGCAGCTGGGGGAGAGGCAGCACAAGCTGGGGCGGACATTGAGCGAGGAGGAGCGGGTTAAGACCGTGTTGGCGGCCTGCAAGCAGGTTGGTGCGCCGATGTTTTTTGGCGTGGTGATTATCACTGTGGTGTACATACCGGTTTTGGCGCTGACGGGGATTGAGGGGAAGATGTTTCATCCGATGGCATTGACGGTGATGCTGGCTTTGGTGGGGGCGTTGATGTTGGCGCTGACTTTGATGCCTGTTTTGGCGTCGGTCATATTGCGGGGAAGCATTCGGGAGGGGGACAATTGGGTGGTGTCCCGGGTGAAGCGGTTGTATCGGCCGTCGCTGGTTTTGGCTTTGAGGTTGCGGGGGTTGGTGGTGATGGGGGCTGTGGCGTTGTTTGTGGCGTCCTTGTGGTTATTCACCCATTTGGGGGCGGAGTTTGTTCCGAAGCTGGACGAGGGTTCCATTACTGCGATGTTCTACAAGGAGGTGGGGATGAGTTTGGAGGAGTCCCTGCGCAGAGACAAGGAGGTGTCATTGATGTTGCTGGAGGAGTTTCCGGAGGTGACACGGGTGTTTACGCGGATTGGCACCAGTGACATTGCGACGGATCCGATGCCGCCGAATGAGAGTGACGTCTATATATTTTACCGGCCTGTTGGGGAGTGGCCGGGTGGGGAGGGGCGGCTGCGGACGAAGGCGGAGTTGCAGGTGAAGATTGAGGAGGCTTTGCGGGCGGTGGACGAGAGTTACAGCATGCTTTTTGCGCAGCCGATAGAGATGCGTTTCAACGAGATGTTGGAAGGCACCAAGGCGGAGCTGGCGGTGAAGGTGTTTGGCAATGACTACGATGTGCTGGAGCGTCTGGCTGAGCAGATCAAGGGGATTCTGGAGGAGACCCCGGGAGTCGCCCAGGTGGAGTTCGAGACTGAGGGCAGGACATCCCAACTACAGATTGATGTCAGGCGGGATGTGTTGCGTCGGTATGGGCTGCAAGTGCAGGAGGTGAACGAGGCGGTGGAGGCGGCCTTGGCGGGCCGATACGCGGGGACTGTGGTGGAGGGGAATCGTCGGTATGAGATTGCGGTGAGGATGCCTGAGGAGTTACGTGGGGATGATGAAGCGATCAGTCGGTTGCCGGTGCGGGTGGGGGAGCACGGGTTGGTGACCTTAGGGCAGCTGGTAGACTTCACTGTGTTGCAGGCGGTGGATCCGATTCAGCATGACGACGGGCAACGTCGGGCTGCGTTGATGGTGAATCTAGCCACACGGGACATTGAGGGTTTTGTGAGGGCGGCTGAGGGGCGGATTGAGGCTGAGGTGGAGATGCCGGAGAACTACTTTGTCCAGTTTGGCGGGCAGTTTGAAAACTTGCAGGAAGCGCGGACGCGGTTGGCGGTGGTTGTGCCGTCGGCCTTGGTCTTGATTTTTGTGCTGATTTTTTTGGCGTTTGGGTCGTTGCGGCAGGCGATGCTGGTGTATTCGGGTATTCCGTTGGCGGTCACGGGTGGTGTGCTGGCGCTTTGGCTAAGGGGGATGCCATTTAGCATTACAGCGGCGGTGGGCTTCATTGCGTTGAGTGGTGTGGCTGTGTTGAACGGGCTGGTGATGATCTCCTATTTCAACCAGCTGCGGGAGGAGGGTTTGGACGTCAGGGAATCTGTGATTGAGGGATCGGTGACCCGGTTGCGTCCGGTGTTGATGACGGCGCTGGTTGCGGCATTGGGTTTTGTGCCGATGGCTTTGGCTACGGGCGCGGGGGCGGAGGTTCAGCGTCCGTTGGCGACTGTGGTGATTGGGGGGATCCTGAGTTCGACCTTTTTGACCCTCGTGGTTTTGCCGGTGCTGTATGCGTGGTTTGAGAGGAACAAGGCGCAGAGCGCAGAGCGGTAAGCGCAGAGCGGGAAGCGGCAAGGGCTGAGGGTAGTGCCGCGTGCGCGGCACGGGAACTGGAAGCTAGGAGCTGGGGGACAGGCACTGCGCGCAGAGGCTTGCTCAGGTCGGTGTTCTGAAACACTGAAACTCCGGCAGGGTCCGGGGGGCAGAGGGTTAGGGTTTCAGGGACAGGCAGATGAGGGCCTTTTCATTACGGAGGTAGAGTTTGGAGTTGCTGATGACGGGGGCGGTCCAGCAGGGGTAGGAGAGTTCGGGGATTTGGTGGCGGGCGAGTTCGACGGGCTGGGTGGGGGTGGGTTCAAAGAGGCCGAGGAGTCCGCCTTCGCCGAGGACGATGAGCTGGTCGTTAGCCAAAATCGCGGAGCCCCGGCCGTAGGCGTCGGGTTGACGGGACCCACGGCTCCAGCTTTCGTCCCGGTCCCACATCAGTTCTCCTGAGGTCAGGTTGATGCAGCGGAAGCGGGCATCGGGTTCGTTGCGTCCGCTGAAGGCGTAGAGGTATCCGTTATGGAGGATGGGTGTGGTCCAATGGGCTTCGAGGTTGGTATTGGCCCAGGTTTCGGTGAAGCGGGACGGGTTGGGGTCGAGCTGGAGCAGGACAGATCCAACCTTGTAGTAGGCGGCTGAGATGAGGATCTGGTTCTCGTGGACGATGGGGTTCGCGGCGTTGACCGACTCATTGACCCTGGCGCGGAACCAGCGGCTGAACTGGTGAGATCCCGTGTTGGGATCCAGAGCGGTGAGGCCTTGTCGCATCAGGCAGAAGAGGCGTTGTTGGCCATGGACGGTGGCGAGGACAGGGGTGGCATAGCTGGCTTGTTTTTCCGAGGTGCGCCATTGGACTGTGCGTTCGCCGGGCCAGCCGAGCATGGGTTGTCCTTCCCACGTTTGTTGGCCGACGTTTTCCCAGAGGATTTCGCCAGTGATGGCATTGAAGGCAACGATGCCTGAGTTGGGCTGGCCCCCGACCATGACGAAAAGGCGATCGTGGTCGAGCAGTGGTGAGCTGCCTACACCGAAGAATGCTTGAGGGATGGTCCATTCGCTGCTGGTCTCGTGGGACCAGATGGGGGTCCCGTCGGCGACAGAGAGGCAGAGGAGGGTGCCGTCGGCACCGATCGTATAGGCGTGCGTATCGGACAGTGCGGGGGTCGAACGCGGGCCATTGTTATAGCCATAGGGGTCGACGAAGCTGGTGGGGTAAGTGTGGGTCCAGAGGGACTGGCCGGTGGTGGCGTCGAAGCACTCGATGATCTCCTCGTTGGCGATGCGGTGATGCAGGACGAGGCGGTTGTTGTGGATGGACGGAGCGCTGTAGCCGGTGCCTACGGTTTTGGTCCAGAGTTGGGCTGGGCCGCTGGCAGGCCAGTGCTCGATGAGATTGGTTTCGGGTGAGGTGCCATTTCGGTCCGGGCCGAGAAACTGCGGCCAATCGGCTGCGAGTAGGGGGGAGGCAAGCAGCAAGGCGATGGGTGCCAGGTGCGGGGAAATCAGAGCGTGCGAGGGCTTTGTGACAGATGGCATGGGTATTAGGGATTTAGCGTGGATTGAAGTGATGTCAACCCTGGGGGCAAGCGAGCCCGCCTGCGGCGCACGGAAGCTGGGAGCTGGGGGTGTTCGCGCCGGTGGCGCGGGTAGACAGGAGGTAGGAGAGCGTGGACAGTGGCAAGAGTCCCGGTCGTTGAGATTTGACCATTCTCCTTTGTCCTCGTCCTTTGGCAGGACTACGCCGGCTTCCGGCCTCCCATACTATTTCCCGCCAACGGGGTGGGCTTTGACGATGGAACGTGCGCGGGCCAGGGAGCCGAGGTTATGGACGTTCGTATATCCCATGCCGGAGAGCTGGCGTTTGGCCATCATGCTGCGCCCGCCGCTCAAGCAATGCACCAGGACCGGTTGCGATTTGTCGGGCAACTTCTTCGGCGCGTCCTGTGCGATGCGGTCCAATGGAATGTTGATCACCCCGGGAACGGCATCGGCGCTAAACTCCTGTGTAGTGCGCACGTCCACCACCTTGGCACCCTCACGAATCAGTGTTGCCGCTTTGTCTGACGAGATCTGCCCCGCCATCTTAAAGAGTATCACCGCGCCAACCGCTGCAACGACAATGAGAATCGTGGTCCAGTCCATAGGTTTCCTTCGTCTTGGTTCGGGTCGATCGGTAGGCATGCCGTGGGTGAAATCAAAAATGGTACGCCCGCCGCGATTCGAACGCGGGACCCTCTGCTTAGAAGGCAGATGCTCTATCCAACTGAGCTACGGGCGCACGACCGGCACCCAAAGGTGCGGGGAGAAAAGCTTGCCGAAAAGCAAGGCGAGGGCAAGCCCCGATGCGTCCCGCGAATGGACGCGGATGGTTGTTGTCGACCTCGGATGGATGGGGATGGAGGGGTGACTATGGATCGTTTGTTTCTGACCGCGAATGGACGCGAATCGACGCGAATAGGCTTTGTTTGTCGCGAATGGACGCGGATGAGGTATTTTTTACCGCGAATGGACGCCAATGGACGCGAATAGCACTGGGTGGGTGCGGGTGGGCTTGGCGCTGAAACACCCAAAGAATGAAGCGCCGTCCGGGGGAAGCGAGGGGTTGATGACTCCCGACTCCTGACTCCTGACTCCTGACTCCTGACTCCTGACTCCTGACTCCTGACTCCTGACTCCTGACTCCTGTGCTTGACCGCGAATGGACGCGGAGGGGGTATTTTTTACCGCGAATGGGTGTCAATTCGTGGTTGGAAGCGCGGGCAGTACGGTGTTGCTGGCCTTGTAGACTATGGTGAGATGGCCCAGGCTCTTCGGCAGGCGAGGAGGAGGGGGGGGTGAGGTGAGGGGGTGGCTGGGGGTAGGAAGCCTGCCTGGTTCGCGGCGTTGGACCAGTATACGGCTTCGGCGGGGCGATTCTGACGCACAAACGACTCGATCACCTTGGCCATGACGACCTGCGCCATCAGGGGGTCGGGCGGGGTGGTTCCCGGAGAAAGTATGAGGGTGGGTTCCGCCAACTTGAGGCAGGTATCGTCGTCGCCGCGGTCCCAGGCAAGCTCGGCCAGGATGAGCTGGCATGTGGGGCTGCGGTTGGGGTCTAGCTGGGCGAGCCTTCCGAGGGCAGATTCAAGGCGGGAGGTTGGCGGGAGATAGAAAGCGGATCGTTGTTCCCGATAGGCCTGGTATAGCGCATCGGCATAGCGTTGCAGGAGTTCGGGCGGGGTGTCCTGCTGGTTGAGGAGCTGTTCATGCTCTGTGGCGGTGGCGTTGAGGTAGGAGGCGGCTGCCGAGGTGCCATTGAGGTTGTTTAGAGTCTGGAGCCAGGGTTCAGGTGAGGTGGGATCGGCTGCTTTCCAGCGGTGGAGTATGGAATTGAAGATCCTGGGGTTTGGCAGGCCGTGGGTGAGGTGGAAGAGAGTTAGAGCCTGGAGGTCTCTTGGTGACAGGGGGTGTTCGAGCAGGTATTGGCCGAGAAGCGTTCCGGGGCGGGGAGAGCTGTTTTGGTCATAGCGTTGGTGGAGGGAGGCCTGGCCACGCACGAAGAAGGCCTTCTGGGCGGCGTATTCCAAGAGCGGGTAAAAGTCTGACTGGACGCGTCCACCGGGTTCGATGAGGTGTTGGACATTTCCGGCAGGTATGATTTCGCGGGCGAGGAAGGCAACGGGGCCGTAGAGGTCGATACGTTCGAGGTCTTGCTGGATGGTCTTTGCGGCCAGTCGTTCCTGGAGTTGTCGGAGGTTTGGGGGCTGGGCATCGACGCGGCTGACGAGGATGAGGTCGGTGGCAGTGGGCTGCCAGACTGCGGCCTGGGGGAAGACGGAGGCGAAGGTGTTGAGGATCAGGCGGAGGACCTCGTCGTTCGTTTCGTAGACTTGTACCCATTGCGCCATGACTCCATTGGGTCGCAGGGAGAGTTGGCAAGCTTTGTAGAACTCGCGGCTGAACACCGTGGCGACGCCTGCCATCCAGGGGTTTGAGGGTTCGCTGATGATGACATCGTAGGAGTGGTTGGCGAGTTGGAGGTAGGATTTTGCGTCGTCGATGATGACGCGGCATTTTGGGTTATCGAGGGCGTTATGGTTGAACTGCGAGAAGAGGTTTGAGGCTTCGAGTACTTCCGGGGAGATCTCGACTACATCGACTTGGTGGATTTCCTGGTGCTGGAGGGCTGAGCCGGCGGTGATACCGCTGCCGAGTCCGACGATCAGGACGTTTTTGGGTTTGGGTTGGAGGAGGATGGGGATATGTGCCAGGAGGATCTGGGTGGGCATGTCGAAGGCGGTGCCGGCGTCTTCCTTGCCATTGACGCGGAGAGTGAGGTTGGTGTGGTTTCCGGACCGTCTGGATTCGACGGAGACGGAGGCCCCGGCTCCATCGCGGTAGTATTGCAGGTTGACACTGGCGATGGTTTGCCGGAATTGGCTGAGGTTGGGGGGGGCTTCCAGTCGCCAGAGTCCAAAGCTGAGGACCCGTTGCCAGGTGGGATCGAAGAGGCCTCCAAGGAGTGTGGCGAGTGCGAGGGCGGCGAAGGCTGTTCCGATGGCGGTGCCCGGGTGGGAGAGCCATCGGTTACGTTTCAGTGTGAAGAGGCCCAGCCAGGCATTGATGGCGATACCGAGGGCGAAAGTTGTTGCGAGTCCGAGCCAGGGAATGAGGGCGAGGCCGGCGACGGCTGCCCCGAGGACCGTTCCCAGCGTATTGACGGCGAAGACGGCTCCTACTGAGCGTCCGGTGTGGCTGATTTCCTGTGTGGCCACGCGGGTGAGCAGGGGGAGGCTGATGCCGAACAACAGTGTGGGGAGGATCATGACCGTGAAGCAGATGGCTCCCTGGGCCAGTTCGTAATAGAGGTAGGTTTCAGGCCGTCTGGCCAGCGATGCGGCGATGCGGGCGAAGGAGTAGGGGACCAACTCGTAGGCCCACATCGAAGCCATGAGCGCAGCGGCAAGTGCCAGCTGGACGAGGGCGAAGGCGTCGAGCGATCGACGGGATCCGCGATAGCGGGTGACCAGCCAGGCTCCTGCGGAGATACCACTGATGAAGGTGATCAGCATGATGGAGAAGGCATGGGTGCTTGACCCCACTGCGAGTCCGAGCATTCGGGTCCAGACTACTTCGTAGAGCATGGCGGTGAAGCCGGAGATTCCGGCTGCGGCGATCGCGAGTCGCCATTCGGGTTTCGAGTAGGTTTCGGTATCCGGTTCTCTGGAAGGGGTGGGGAGCGGTTCATGGTGGTCGGGGGTGAACTGGCGTGCGAGGAGCAGGGCGAGGGCGCCCACCAGCAGGTTGATGGAGGCGCCCGCCAGCACTGTGGCGTCGAGCCCCAGGTCTGGTATCCACCAGAAATCCGCGAGGAAGCAACCGGCCACAGCACCCAGGCTATTGGTGGCGTAGAGCAGGGCGACTTGGTTTCGCAACTCACCGAGAGACCGGGTGACGAGTCGGACCAGAACGGGGAGCGTGCCGCCCATCAGCACCGTGGGAATAAGCAGCGCAATTAATCCGAAGGCGAACCTGCAGGAGAAGGCGAGGATCCCGGGGCTGAGGTCTTTGGCCAGGGAGATGTAGCCCTGCTGGATATGGTCGTAGAGGAAGGGGAAGAGGAGGGCGTAGAGACCGATGCCGATTTCCAGCACCGCGTAGAGCACGAGCGGATGCCGTGCGCGGTCGGACCATACCCCGAGCCAGGCATTTCCCAGGGCCATGCCACCCATGAACGCAATCAGCACAGCCACGACGGCATAACTGGTGTGTCCGAGGAACAGCGCTAGGTAGCGCATCCATACGATTTGATATGCCAAGCCGGCTGCGCCGGAGGCGGCGAGAAAGAGCAGGACTGAGGTCATCAGCAGACGGCGAGAGGCAGCCATAGGTGGGTGGAGCGTGGCATCATGGCGTGCTGCGGGCTAGAGGGAACTGGCGCTTTGGTCAGGAGATGGCATATGGCATATGGGATATGGGATATGGGATATGGGATATGGGATATGGGAGATGGGAGATGGGATATCGCAGATGGGAGATAGGAGGTAGACCCCTGACTCCCGAGATGGCTCTCTTCGTGTCCATTTGCTTCCATTTGCGGTCGCCCGCACAGACCCCGACGGAGTTTCAGAGTTTCGGTGGTTCGGATCTGCAGTCAGGAGCCCGGAATCAGGAACCGGAATTCCATCCCCAATCCCGTTCACCACGAAGCCAATCCTAATTCGCGTCCATTCGTGTCCATTCGCGGTTCAGAACGAGTATGCGCGGTAATGGGTGTCCATTGGCGGTTTGAAACAGCGAAGGTCCAGTGGGGTCCGTGGGGCTTGGGGGGTGTGCTGTCTTGACAGCAACATCTTTGGTGAGACAGTGCCGTTATGAGAACTACAGTAACGCTGGATGCCGACACTGAGGCATTGATCCGGGGCGAGGCCTCTCGCACCGGCGAGTCGTTCAAGGTGGTTTTGAATCGAGCGGTGAAGTGTGCCTTGGGGGGGAGAACCAGTCCTGCGGAGGCGAGGCCGCTGTTCCGTGCGCCGTTCCCCGCTGAATTCAGCGACCGTAGTTTCAACCAGTTGGCTGCCGAGTTGGAGGATAAGGATACCGTGCGGGAGCTGTCGTCGTGATCCTGCCGGATCTGAATCTGCTGCTTTACGCCTACAATCCGCACATGCCTCAGCACGAGCGTGCGAGGTGTTGGTGGGAGGGAGTGATGAACAGCGACGAGCTGATTGGTATGCCTTTTGAGGTCGTGTTTGGTTTCATTCGTATTGCAAGCCACCCCCGGTTGGGGCCGGCCCGGGTGGCCTTGGCGGATGCACGTCGAGTGGTGGAGTCGTGGCTGGAGTTGCCGCAACTTCGTACGCTGACTCCGAGTGCCATGCATTTTGGTCGAGTCATGGATCTGATGACTGCGGCGATGGCGGCGGGGTCGGTGCTTTCGGATGCGATTCTGGCGGCGTATGCCATTGAGAACCGAGCGACCTTGTTCACGAACGATGCGGATTTCGCACGGTTCCCCGGATTGCGGTGGGAGAATCCGTTGCTAGCAAAGTAATGCCCCTGTTCTGGCAGGCGAAAGGGTGTCTGCGTCGGGTGGGACGAGGGAGAGGGGACCTTCGGTTGGGAAGTGAGGAGATGAGGATGAATGTGAGTGAAGTTGTTCGCTATCGTTTGCGGGCGGGATCCGGCTTGGGGTTTCGTGGTTCCGCTGCGGGCTTCGGCACGGGTGGTGGGACTTGGAGGGTGGTGGTGGTGATCTTGTGGTTGGCTTTTTGCAGTGGCCCGGGTGCGGCGGGTGGGCTGTGGGACATGGCGGAATTATCCGAAGTGCCGGAGTGGAGTCGGTGGGAGAGGCCTCAGGCTGAGGGAGTGCAGGCCATTACATTTGCGGGTTTACCTTTTCAGGGGAGGTCGACCCGGGTGTTTGCGTGGTTAGGGGTTCCGGAGGTGGCAGCGGGGGAGAAGGTGCCTGCGATGGTGTTGGTTCATGGGGGTGGCGGGACGGCGTTTGAGGAGTGGGTGCGACTTTGGGTCGGGCGGGGTTATGCGGCGATTGCGATGGACACCTGCGGGCAATTACCGGTGGGGAACTACGGGCAGTGGGTGCGGGATGCGCAGGGTGGCCCGGCGGGTTGGGGCGGGTTTGATCAGGTGGGGTGGGCTCGCGAGGATCAATGGACCTATCATGCTGTGGCGGATGTGATTCGGGCACATTCGCTGATCCGGTCTTTGCCTGAGGTTGATGCCGCGCGCACGGGAGTGACGGGTATTTCGTGGGGGGGCTATTTGACCTGCATTGTTGCCGGGGTGGATTCGCGATTCAAATTGGCGGTGCCGGTGTATGGGTGCGGGTTTTATCGGGACACCGTATTCGCGGGGAACCTCGATCAACTTACTGCGCAGGAGGCTGATCGATGGATGGCGTGGTGGGATCCGAGTGTGTATTTGGCGGGTGCTAGGATGCCCATGCTTTGGGTGACGGGGAGTAACGATTTCGCCTACACACTCAGCGCACTGCAGGCCTCGTATCGAGTAGCGTCGGGGCCGAGATCACTATGCATTCGGTTGCGGATGCCCCATGGTCACGGGGGGGCGGGGGAGAATCCTGAGGAGATTCGTGTGTTTGCGGATAGCATTTTGAAGAAGGGAAAGCCGTTGGTGAAAATTGAGGGTTCGGGTCGTGAGGGGCAGCATGTCTGGGCGGAGTTTTCCGGGGACGTCTCCGTTACCAGGGCTGAGCTGAATATTACGCGCGAGGAGGGTCGATGGCAGGATCGCAAGTGGGAAGCGATTGCGGCGGAGTCATCGGAGGGTCGTATTTCCGCACGGTTGCCGGAGGATGTCCGGGTGTATTATTTCAATCTGTTTGACGAGCGTGGCTGCGTGGTGAGCACAGAGCATCAGGTCGTGCGCTGAGTGGGGGGCATTTGAGGCACTGTATGGCAGGAACGCAGTGATTGCGGAAGAGGATTGGTGGCGTGTGGACCTCGCAGTGGTGCTGGTGGGCGGGTGGGATGTTGCAGGTCGGAGATGGGATATGGGAGATGGGAAATCGCGGGTGGGCTGAGGGTCTGGGGAGTCCTGCTAGATGGTTATTCGTGTGAATTTGTGTCCATTCGTGGTTCGGGATTGCGATGGGGTCTGCGGGCGGATCAGGAGATGGTGCCTTCGGTGGTGCGTAGGTCCTGGTGGTTGCGGATGGAGGTTTCGATGGCGAGGGAGATTCCGGTGGTGAGTTGGTCGAGAGTGAGTCCGTTGAGGTGGTGGGGTTCCGAGCGGAGTGGGGGGATATGGATGAAGCCGGCGCGGGCTTTGCTGGAGTGGGTGGTTAGTTCGTGCATGAGGCCATAGAAGACGTGGTTGCAGACGAACGTGCCGGCGGAGTAGGAGATGCTGGCGGGGAGTTGGCGGCTTCGGAGGGCGGCGACTATGGCTTTTATGGGGAGCGTGGACCAGTAGCCCGCGGGGCCGTCCGGGACTACGGGGTGGCTGATGGGTTGGTATCCGGCGTTGTCGGGGATGCGGGCGTCTTCTTCGTTGATGGCGATGCGTTCGGGTGTGATATCGGCACGGTTTTCGGCCAGGCCGAGGCAGATTACGAGTGAGGGTTGGAATTGGTGCAGGAGGGATTTGAGTTGGTGGAGGGATTTCCCGAATTCGCAGGCAAGGGTTGATCCGACGATGCGGTGGCCTTCGATGGTGTGGTTGTTGAGGTGATTTGCGACGAGTTCGGAGGGGTTCGAGGCATGACCGCCGAACGGTTCGAATGCGGTGAGGAGGACAGTTTTCATCAGAAGCGATAGACGAGGGTGTAGAGCAGAAGGATGTTGGCGGCGAGGATGGTGAGTCCCATGGGGGTCTGGGCCTTGATGACGGCATGTGGGTCGCGCAGCTCCAGCAGCATGGCCGGCACGATATTGAAGTTGGCGGCCATGGGGGTCATGAGGGTGCCGCAGTAGCCGGAGAGCATTCCAATGGCGGCCATGATGGCGGGGTTGCCACCGTGTTGTTGCACGATGATGGGGAGTCCGATTCCGAGAGTGATGACCGGGAAGGCGGCGAAGGCGTTACCGAGGCAGATGGTAAACAGGGCCATGCTGGCGCAGTAGACCACCGCAGCAACGAAGGGGAGGTGTGTGGGGAGAACCGTGGCGACCAAATCGGCGATGATGGTTCCGAGTCCGGCCTGGGCGAATATACCGCCGAGAGCGGCGAGCAGTTGGGGGAGGAGCAGGGCCCAACCGATGAGGTGGAGGAGGCGGGCTCCTTCGCGAAGGGGTGTGAGCGGTTGGGCGCGAGTGATGCGAACTGCCAATGCCAGGGCGAGGAGGCAACCCAGGCCCAGAGCGGCGAGAGTGGTGTGTTTGGTATCCAGCAGGTGTATGGGGCCGAGTGGGAGCCTGGCGAGGACCAGGGTCCCGATGACCGCGGTGGTGGGAATAAGCAGAGCGGGTAGAAAGATGCGATTGCCCAGGGTTGCTGCGGCGGCTGCTCTTTGGTCCGGCCGGGGCGTGGCTGCTCGTGGGGCACTGAGGTGTCGGGTCGCAGCCAGAATAGCGAGGCCACAAATCGTCCAGCCCACGACCCAGGGCGGGATGAGTTTTCCGAAAATATAGATTATGGCGAGCACGCCCCAGAACAGGGAGGTGCCGAGGCGGTGTCGGTGGGATTTGTCACGGCCACTGCACGCGGCGACGAACAGCAGGAAGAGTCCCGCGATGACATACAGCATATTCAGGGAGAGGAGGGTCATGCTTCCAACCCCGGTTTCTGCTGGTCTGCGTTGTTGGATGTCATTTGGGCGAGGCGACGATCCAAGACGCGGGCGCGCCATGCCATCACCACTGCGGCGACCAGCGCGGTGGGGATGCCCCAGAGGGCCAGGGCCCAGACGCTGACCTCTACATCCTGTGCATCTAGGAAGCCTTTCATCAGTAGGACTGCCCCGACGGCGATGAAAATATCTTCGCCGAAGAAGTTGCCGATGTTTTCGGCTGCGGCGGCGTGTGCCCGGATGGATTCCGTGGCTGCTTCGGGCAAGTCGCCGTGTTTGGAGTGAGCGGCGCCTTCGGCCATGGGAGCAACGATGGGTCGCACGGCTCCGGCGTGGCCCCCGATGTTCACGCCGAGCGCGATACTGATCTGGCGGATGAGACAGTAGAAGAGGAGGACGCGGCCGGCGGTGGCGTTATGGATGCGGCGGATCAGGGTTTCGGCGCGTTCTCGCAGTCCGTGGCTTTCCAACAGACCGATGACTGGCACGATCAGGACGACCGGCAGGGTCATGTAGCGGTTGTCGACGAACAGCTTTCCCAGTTGTTCCATGACCTGGTTGAGCGACATGCCTGAGAGCATTCCTGTTACGATGCCGGAAGTGATGACCACGAGCAGCGCATTGGCCCGGAGAGCAAACCCGACCACGATGATGAGCAGACCAAGCAGAGTGATCATGGTGTGAGTGGCTCAGTGCTGGATAAAGTACAGGCCACCGTGAGCCAAATCAGTCGGAGAGGCAGGGATCTTGTGAGATTTGAGTGCAAGGGGGAGATGGTGTAGGAGGATGAGCCGAGCGCAAGCTTCATTCGGGACCGCGAATGGACACGAATGGATGCGAGGGGGATGTTTTTGACCGCGAATGGACGCGAATGGACGCGAATAGGGTATTGAGACCGCGAATGGACGCCAGTGGACGCGAATAGCACTGGGTAGGTGCGGGGGGGCTTGGCCCTGAAACACCCAAACGACGAAGCGCCGTCCGGTGGGGCGTGGGGTTGATGACTGCTGGATCCTGACTCCTGACTCCCGATTCCTGTTCTTGACCGCGAATGGACGCCAATGGACGCGAAGGGGATGCTTTTGACCGCGAATGGACACGAATGGACGTGAATAGCACTGGGTGGGTGCGGGTGGGCTTGGCCCTGAAACACCCAAACAACGAAGCGCCGTCCGGTGGGGCGTGGGGTTGATGACTCCCGACTCCCGACTCCCGACTCCTGTTCTTTACCGCCAATGGACGCCAATGGACGCCAATGGACGCGAATGGATGCGAAGGGGAGGGGCGGTTCTGGTGGGATGCGCGAGCTGGGAGCTAGTCGCTGGCAGTGAGAGGGGGAGGAGGTGAAGGCGTGCTGTTTTTCCCGGGCGATGCAGCACAGGCAGCCTTACGGGGTTGGCGGGCATGGTGAGTGGGAAAAGGCGAGACTAGGGAAGGGTGGTGTCGGTAGGATGGAGGCGAACACCATCGATTGGAGAACAGACGTATGCGAGTAGTGTTGGCGATTGTATCCTGTTTGTTGGGCTTGGGTATGGCGGGGGCGGCGGAGAGGCCCAACATTGTTTTCATTTTGGCCGACGATCTGGGTTACACGGACTTGGGTTGTTATGGGAGCGGGTATTACGAGACGCCTCATATCGACCGGTTGGCGCATCAGGGGATGCGCTTTACAAGCGGCTATACCTGCAGTCCGAACTGTCAGCCGACCCGTGCGGCGTTGATGAGCGGGCAGTATAACCCGCGGACGGGCATTTATACTGTGGGGAGCATCGAGCGGTTTAATTGGAGGAGCCGGCCGCTGCGGCCGGTGGACAATGTGACCCGGCTGGCACCGGAGAAAGTCACCTTTGCCGAGGTGTTGAAGTCGGCCGGTTATGCTACGGCTTTGTTTGGTAAATGGCACTTGGGGGATGACCCCGAGCATCATCCATTGAAGCAGGGATTTGATGAGGCCATTACATCGGCAGGGCAGCATTTCAACTTCGAGACTATTCCGGAGACGGAATATCCCGATGGAGAGTATCTGGCGGATTTTCTGACCGGCAAGGCGGTGGAGTTTATACGACGGCAAAAGGGTGGTCCGTTCCTGTTGTGCCTGCATCATTTTGCAGTGCACACGCCATTGGAGGCCAAGGCGGATCTCATCAAGCGATTTGAGTCCAAGCCGCCGGTGGGAGGGCACAATAATCCGGTGTATGCGGCGATGATTGCGAGCGTGGACGAGAGTGTAGGGCGTGTGATGTCTGTCTTGGATGAGTTGAAGTTAGCGGAGAGCACCCTGGTGATTTTTACGAGCGACAATGGCGGCGTGGGTGGCAAGGAGCGGGAGGGGATTCGGGGGAAGGATATTACCGACAACGCGCCACTGCGTGGTGGGAAGGGGATGCTTTACGAGGGAGGCGTGCGGGTGCCGTATGTGTTTCGTTGGCCGGGTCACATTCAGGCCGGCACGCAGAGTCAGCTGCCTATTAACAGTGTGGATTTGTATCCGACCTTACTTGAGGTGGCGGGGGTGGATCGTCCGGTGGATTACCTCTTAGATGGGAATAGTTACCTTGGGGAGCTTCGGGGGAGGGGTTTGGAGGCTGAGGGGCGTCCGCCATTGTTCTGGCATTTTCCCGGGTATCTTGGTGCCGGGGGTAACACGTGGCGGACCACGCCAGTGGGGACCGTGCGTCTGGGGGACTGGAAGCTGATGGAGTTTTTTGAGGACGGTCGACTGGAGCTGTACAACCTTCGGGCGGATATCGGGGAGAAGCAGGACGTTGCGACCGAAGAGCAGCAGGTGGTTGCAGACTTACACAGTCGACTTAGGGCTTGGCGTGAGGAGGTTGGGGCGGCGATGCCGACACCCAATCCCGATCCCGTTCCGGCAGGCAGGAAGAACGATGCAGAGTGATTCCAATGCATTCATTTATGAGCACTCGAATAATGGCTGTGGTTGGGCTGATGGTTGTCGATCTGTTGTGTGCGGCGGACAGGCCCAACGTGCTGTTTATCGCTGTGGATGATCTACGTCCGGAGCTGGGGTGTTACGGTAAGGAATACATTCACAGTCCGAATATTGATCGTGTGGCGAGGTCAGGGATGGTCTTCGATCGCGCCTATTGTCAGCAGGCGGTGTGTTCGCCATCGCGTTCGAGCATCATGACGGGGGTGCGTCCTGACACGACGAGGGTTTGGGATTTGGTGGCTCATTTTCGTGAAGCGCTGCCCGAGGTAGTGACCTTGGGTCAGCATTTCAAGAACAACGGCTATTTTGTGCGGGGGATGGGGAAGATTTACCATGGCAAGCTCGATGACCCTCCTACGTGGTCGGTGCCCTGGGGCACGCCAAAGGCGGTGAAGTATGCGTTGGCGGAAAACGTCCGGCTTGATCAACGGCAGTATCAGGGTGAACCGGATGAGGATTTGGCGGGGGATGGGGAGGGCTCAGGGCGAAGTGACACCGCTACGCGTCGGAAAGCGCGGAAGGCGTCGGTCAAGAACATTCGCGGTCCGGCTTTCGAATGTGCTGATGTGCCGGACAATACGTATCAGGATGGCAAGGTGGCGGACCTTGCGATTGAAGCCTTGCGGGAGCTGCGCGGGAAGGCGGACCCGTTCTTTTTGGCGGTCGGTTTCATTAAGCCGCATTTGCCGTTCGTGGCCCCGAAGCGTTACTGGGATCTGTATGCGCCTGAGGACATTCAACTGGCGTCCAACCCGTTTGGTCCGAAGGGCGCGCCGGACTACGCGATTCTCCCGGGGGGTGAGTTGCGGAATTATGACGGTATACCGTCGGGGTCGATTCCCGATGAGCTGGCCCGTCAGCTCAAGCATGGTTACTACGCTGCGATCAGCTACATGGATGCGCAGTTGGGTCGAGTTGTTGATGAGTTGGACCGTCTGGGGCTCAGGGAGAATACCATCATCATCATCTGGGGGGACCACGGCTGGAAGCTTGGGGAACATGATGCCTGGTGCAAGCACAGCAACTCCGAGAACGACACAAACGCTCCGTTGATTGTGTCGTCCCCCGGCATGAGTGCCGTGGGGCAGCATACTCAGGCCTTGGTTGAATTCGTGGATATTTACCCGACGCTGTCCGAGCTCGCGGGACTTGCGCTACCGGGCCACTTGGAGGGGTTGAGCTTTCGGCCGCTGCTGGATGACCCGAATCAACCATGGAAAGAAGCTGCATTCAGTCAGTATCCCCGTTCGAATCAAGGTGGTTTGATGGGCTATTCCATGCGCACGGATCGTTATCGATTTACAAGTTGGGTGGATCGGAAGGACCCGGACAGGGTGTGCGCCACGGAGCTTTATGATCATCAGGTTGATCCGCAGGAGAACCGGAACATTGCGGGGCTTCCGGGTAACGAGGAGTTGGTCAGGGAGCTGCGTGCCAAGCTCAGTAAGGGTTGGGTGGCGATGAACCCTGGCGGTGCTCCGTGATTGGAAGCGCGATAGCCTATTCGCGACCGCGAATGGACGCGAAGGACGCGAAGGGGATGTTCTTAACCGCGAATGGACGCCAATGGGCGCGAATAGCACGGGGTGGGTGCGGGTGGGCTTGGCCCTGAAACACCCAAACAATGAAGCGCCGTCCGGGGGGAGCGAGGGGTCGATGACTCCTGACTCCTGACTCCTGACTCCCGACTCCTGTTCTTAACCGCGAATGGACGCCAATGGGCGCGAATAGCACGGGGTGGGTGCGGGTGGGCTTGGCGCTGAAACACCCAAAGAATGAAGAGCCGTCCGGTGGGAGCGAGGGGTCGATGACTCCCGACTCCTGACTCCTGACTCCCAACTCCTGTTCTTTACCGCGAATGGACGCCAATGGGCGCGAATAGCGTTGGGTAGGGGTATTTTATCTCGCTTCGGGTTCATTGGATGATTTGGATACGATCCATGACGATTTCAAACTTGCTGCGGGTAGTCTCAGAAGCACTTGTGCTGGCGTGGGTGGCTTCGCTTCCGGTGGAAGGTCAGATGTTGTCGATCTATCCATCCATCGAGGTGGAATTCGAAACGGTGTCCGGCAGTTATTATCAGCTGGAGAGCTCGCCTGACCTCAAGACATGGAACACGGAGGGGGATGCATTTCTTGGGAGGGGAGGTTTACAGTCGAGGTTTCTGCGCTTGGGCAACGGGCAGCTGTTTTATCGTGCGCGGTCTGTGGTGCCTGCTCCGACAGTGGAGGAGGATTGCATCTTTCAGCATTCCACACTGGGCGCTTTGTCGCTGGGGGTTTACGAGGGAGACCTCTCCTTTGGCGAACTGTTCCAGCACGGGAATCATGGTCTTGGGACCTTTCAAGGTGTGGATGGTGAGCTGGTGATCACGAATGGCAAAGCGTATCGAGTCCGGGTGGACGGGCAGGCCTATGAGGTCGATGCGGCTGAGCAGACTCCCTTTGCTGTGATCACTTATTTCGAGACGGACCGGACCATTGAACTGACGGCGGTCTCGAGTTTTGCGGACTTCCAGCAACAGGTGGATGCAGTCCTTCCCAGCATGAATCAGCTTTACGCCATTCGGATTAGTGGTGTTTTTAGCCAGCTGACCACCCGCAGTGTGCCTCTCCAGACGCAGCCTTATCCACCGCTGGCGGAGGTCGTTGCCGGGCAGACAGAGTTCAACTTCACGGAGATTACCGGCACGATGGTCGGGTTTCGTTTGCCCCCGTATTTGTCGAAGCTCAACGCCGCGGGGCATCATTTGCATTTTATCGACTCGAGCGGAACCACGGGAGGTCACGTCTTGGACTTTGCAGCCGTGGACCTGCGGGTAGAAGTCGATCTATGCACCCGGTTGACGACAGATATTCCAGAGACGGAGTTGTTTCTGAATGCGCCCTTGGACTGATGAACCGTGAGGGAGGCGCTTCGGGGCGTAGTGTTTCATGCCGCGGACGTCGGTTCCTTACCGCGAATGGACGCGGATAGGGTTCCTGCTTGCCGCGAATGGAGGCCAATGGACGCGAATAGTCTGGGTTCCACATGCCCCAATGGATTCAGGGACGGCGAGAGGGTCGTGAACTGTGACCTTTGACCCCCGAGCTCGGGGCAGGTTTTCCGCTCAGCACCACTGCGGCCGGGTCAGGGACTGATGTGGGATTTGAAGAAGTCCCAGATGACTTCGGCGGTGGTGTGGTTTTGGTTGCCGAGATGATCTGGCCAGTCGTGGCCGCCTCCGGGGATTTCATACAGGACGACTTCACAGTTGTCCCTGGAGGTCGACCAACGATGCAGGCGGATCGGGTCAGCGTTCCCTGTGGGGTTGGGCTTGATTTCGCTGATTTTCGATTTCTCCAGAGCGAGGTTTTGGATCCAGAAGTCCATGACGTCGCCAGTACTGAGATAGGCGCCCCATCCATCCTTGTTCTGCGGGTCGCCGGCCCAGAGGGTGATCTTGTCCCCGGTGCCGTGCACTTCCATGACAGAAATGCGGCTTTCCGGGGCGAGTGGCAGGTCCCATGACGACATCATCGTGCCAGCGACGGGAGCGATGGCCCGCACAAAGGGGTTGGGTTGGCGGGCAAGGTAGTAACTCATGTCGCCCCCGTTGGACATGCCAGTGGAGAAGATGGCAGTGGGATTTAGTTTCAGGTCGTGCACGAGTCGGAGCGCCAGTTGTCGGGCGAACGAGGCGTCATCGACGGTCTCCTTGTCGTGGAATGCATAGCCGACATTGAAGAAGGTGTTGTTCTTGGCATCCCGGGTGCCTTGGGGGTAAGCGGCGACGAAGCCGTGTTTTTCCGCGAGAGCGGTGAAGCCGGAGGTTGCGTGCATATCCTTCGCTGAACCTGTGAAGCCATGGAACACCAGGATCAGTGGTGCGCCGGGTTGGAGGTGTTGTGGTACGTCGAGCAGGAACGTGCGCTCCCGTCCGTCGATCGTGAGAGTGTGGGTTCCACTCTGCCATGGTTGGATCGGGGCGGCAGAGTCGCTTCCTTTGGCGCTTAGGATACCGAGAAGGCTCAGCAGCAGGCAGGCGAGACGATTCATGGCTGTATTGCAGGGTGGGGAGAGTGGGCTTGTCCAGCCTGCGTGTGCGCTTGTTGTCTGTCTGGCGTTGGCCCCATGAAGCCGGAGCACGGTCATGTTGGGGATGCTCCTGAAGCATTATGGCGTTCGAAATAGGGCCGAAAAGGGCTCCATAGCCCGTGTTTCGGGGGGGGTAAAGGAGTTAAAATTAACGACATCAACAGGTTGCTGTGGTCCGACCACGATTGGGGAGGTTTGGACTCCGCAGGAGGTGGTGGAGAATGATCCTGTCCTGGTGGAGGCGTCGGGCCGGATCAAGCCGTATGCCTGGTGGCCGAAGGATCCAGGCCGGTGCTTCAATGCGATGATTCATCCGATCACGAGGTATCGGATTGCCGGGGTGATCTGGTATCAGGGAGAGAGCAATGTCGAGATGGCGGATACCTACGAGAAACTCTTCACGGGGATGATTGGCGGATGGCGTCGGGCTTGGGGTTATGAGTTCCCGTTCTATTTTGTGCAGATTGCACCCTACGCATACGGGACGCCGTACACCGGTGCTTTGTTGCGGGAAGCGCAGACGCGGAGTTCGGCGTATCCAAACACCGGGATGGTGGTGGTGAGTGATTTGGTGGACAACGTGAAGGATATTCATCCCGCCAACAAACGGGATGTAGCGGCGCGGCTAGCCAATTTGGCGCTGGCTGAGACCTACGGTCGGCCGGTTGGGGGCTATCGAAGTCCGGTCTACACGCGCATGGACGTGGAGGGGAGCGCGATACGGATTCACTTTGAGCACGCGGAAGATGGGTTGATGGCACGGGGTGGAGCTCCAACTGATTTCCTCATTGCCGGAGAAGACCACGAATTTGTTACGGCGACGGCGGTGATTGATGGCAACACCGTTTTGGTTTCGAGTGACCAGATCAGCCATCCGGTCGCCGTGCGATTTGGTTTCAGCAATGAGGCGATGCCGAACCTTTTTTCCAAGGGCGGGTTGCCGGTCAATTTGTTTCGGACGGATGACTGGGCGGTGGGCGCAGAGCGGTAAGCGGGAAGCGGGAAGCGGGAAGCGCTGAGGGCTGAGGGCTGAGGGCTGAGGGCTGAGGGTAGTGCCGCGTGGCCGGCACAGGAGCTGGGGGACAGGCGCTGCATGCGAGGTGCGAAGCGGGAAGCGTAGAGCGTAAAGTGTAAAGCGGTAGGTGCTGCCTGTCCTTCGAAGCTCAAAGAGCGAAGGAGGAAGGGCTGAGGGCTG
>JBJOII010000048.1:0-30942 GCA_046047235.1 Verrucomicrobiota bacterium
ACATCCTATGACCCATATCCCCACACCAACCATGCACTCCCACCTCCGCCCTCAGCACTCAGCACCTTGCGCTTCCCGCTTAGCCCTGACCCCTCTCGTCGCTATCCTCTCCTGTCTGCTGCTCCTCAGCCCGGCACAGGCTGCAGAGCCCCCCTCCCCCAATACGATCGCCTTCTACTACCCCTGGTACGGCAACCCCACCACCGACGGACACTACGCCAACTGGAACCACCCGGTCGCCGTCCGCAATGAAGCCCCTCGCTCCTTCCCCGGTGGCGATGACATCGGCGCTAACTTTTACCCCGAACTCGGTTGCTACAGCGTCAATAACCCCGAAACGCTCACGTCGCACATGCGACAACTCCGCGAAGCCGGCGTCGGCGTCCTCTGCACCTCCTGGTGGGGCACCAATACCTTCACCGATCGCGCCCTCCCCGCCCTCTTCCAAGCCGCCGAAGCCAACGGCATCCAAATCAACTTCCACCTCGAACCCTTCCCCGGTCGGAACGCCAACACCACCCGCGACGCCATCTCTTACCTCATCGGAAAATACGGCAGCTCGCCCGCCCTCCACCGCCTAGCCTCCCACAACAACCTCCCCGTCTTCTTCATCTACGACTCCTACCTCACCCCGGCATCCGACTGGGCCAGCCTCCTCTCACCCTCCAGTTCCCAAACCATCCGCAATACCCCCAACGACGCAGTCGTCATCGGCCTCTGGGTCAAACAGCACGAGGAAAGCTTCATGACCCAGGGCCACTTCGATGGCTTCTACACCTATTTCGCCACCGACGGCTTCACGTTCGGATCCACCCTCAAGAACTGGCCCCGCCTCGCCAGCTGGGCCCGGGAAAACCAAAAACTCTTCATCCCATGCGTCGCCCCCGGCTACATCGATACCCGCATCCGACCCTGGAATAACGGCAACACCCGCGACCGCGAACAAGGCGCCTACTACGATCGATCCTGGGCCGCAGCCATCCAGTCCAAACCACCCCTCATCGCCATCACTTCCTTCAACGAATGGCACGAAGGCACCCAAATCGAACCCGCCTCCCCCAAAACCATCCCCTCCTTCACTTACCTCGACTACTCACCCCTCCCACCCAACTACTACCTCCAACGCACCGCCCACTGGACCGAACAATTCACCCCCACGCCTCAACGGTGAATTAGAGCAGGAAACGTAACGGAGGGTTCCTCGTCGAAGCTGCTCTTGAGGTCGTGGCCGGTGTCTGCCTCTGGACCACTGAAGACCCCCACCTCTTCTTCCGGTGGTAACCCCCAACCAAACCCCGGTCAAAACGCCCTCATCATCACGCAATCCATCCAGTCCACAACCAGATGGAATAAACACCCCGCCCCCAACACCCGCCACGGCCACTGCGGAATCAATAACAGCACCCCATACACCAACGCCGCCCACCACGTGTGCAACGCATGAAACCCAATGCTGCACCGGTCCGGATCAAACACCGGATCCGCCAGCAAATGGTCCAAATCCATCAACATCGTCCCCACCATCCACCATCCCCCCGCCACCCAGCGCTTGCGCCAAAACCACCACGCCAAACCAAATGGCACCACAAAATGCCCGGCGTAATGCACCACATGCCTGATCATACTTAACGTCTCCACCACGGTCTCCACACCCTAGCCACCCGCCCCAAACCCAGCCAGAGTTTCCGACCGCAAACGGACGCAACATCCTTTTGCCCTTCAAATCTTTTTACCACCCCCAACATCCCCCGAGCCCGTGGTTCGGAGTTTTCCTTCTTCGCCGAGGCTTCGAAGGACAGGCGGTGTTCCAGATCACCAGCCCATCAGTCCAAACCCCACCTATCACCACCCGAACCCAAACAGCACCAGTCACCCCCATCAACTATTAGCGTCCATTCGCGGTCAAAAAACCTTCAGGTCAATCCGCCTCCATTCGCGGTCAGGAACAGAAGTCAGCTATTCGCGTCCATTAGCGTCCATTAGCGGTCAAAAAACCTTCAGGTCAATCCGCGTCCATTCGCGGTCAAAAAGCCTCAGGTCAATCCGCGTCCATTCGCGTCCCGATATTCAAGCTTGGAACCCACCACCCGAAGCCTAAGACTCAACCCACCCCCACCAGGACTACCCATGAGAACGCTCCTCCGCTCCACTCTCCTCACCTGCACCATCCTCCTCCAACACCAGCCCCAGGCCCAAACGTCCGATACCGCCCAGCTCCCCACCAACATCGTCGCCAACTGGAACCTCCAGGACGCCCAGCGCGATATCACCCCCACCCGCGAACGCGTCTGCCTCAATGGACTCTGGCAATGGCAGCCCGGCACCCCGGAAGACGCCACACCCCCCGCTTCAGACTGGGGCTGGTTCAAGGTCCCCGGCCCCTGGCCCGGCATCACCGACTACATGCAGAAGGACTCCCAGACGCTCCATCCGCATCCCGCATGGAACAACCTCCGCATCAGCGACATCACCACCGGCTGGTACCAACGCACGCTCACCATTCCCTCCAACTGGGATGCCCGACAAATCGATCTACAGCTGAACGTCCTCAACTCCCTCGCCACGGTCTTCCTCGACAACCAACACTGTGGCGAAATCCAATTCCCCGGCGGAGAACTCAACCTCACCCGCTTCTGCACCCCGGGCCAAACTCATCAGCTCAGCATCCTCGTAGTTGCCCTGCCTCTCAAAGGGGTCCTCCTCTCCTACTCGGACTCCGCTTCAGCCCGCACTGTCTCCGGTCGCGTCCCCCGACGCGGCCTCTGTGGCGATGTCTACCTCACCAGCTCGCCCCAAGGCCCCCGCATCCAAGACGTCAAGGCCGACCCCTCCGTCCGCCAGAAAAACCTCACGCTCACCGTCTCCCTGGAGCAACTGCCTCACGACCAACTATTCACCCTCCACACCACTCTCCTCCCCTACCACGAGCCAACGGTCAACTTCACCAGCCCCACCTTCTCCACCTCCGACCTGCAGTCCGGCAAACTCCAGTTTTCCCTGCCGTGGATCCCCCAAAAACTCTGGGATATCCATACCCCCCAACACCTCTGCCAGCTCCAAATGGAACTGCGCAACGCCCAACAACAAACCCTCGACTCCTCCCACCCCGTCACGTTCGGCTTCCGTGAACTCTGGACCGAAAACAAGAACTTCATCCTCAACGGCATCCCCCTACACCTCGCCGCCCTGCCCCTCGACAATGCCCAAGTCAGCACCGCCCTCGCCACCTACGACGCCGCACGCGAAAGCCTCAAACGCCTCCAGTCCTTCGGCATTAACTTCGTCTATACCCACAACTACGACTGCCTGCCCGGATCCCACCTCGCCTTCGACGATATCCTGCGCGCAGCCGACGACACCGGCATGCTCGTCGCCCTCTCCCAACCCCACTTCAGCCACTACGACTGGCCGTCCCCCGAAGCCACCCAAACCAATGGCTATGCCCGCCACGCCGCCGCCTACGTTCGCACCGCACAACACCACCCCTCCGTCGTCGCCTACGCCATGAGCCACAACGCCACCGGCTATAACGAAGACATGAACCCGCTCATGATCGATGGCATCCAGGACCAACGCGACAACTGGGCACGCCGTAACGTGGACAAAGCCCTGCAGGCCGAAGCAATCGTCCGCCAGCTCGACCCCTCACGCATGGTCTATCACCATGCCTCCGGCAACCTCGGCCCCCTCCATATCGTTAATTTCTACCCCAACTTCGTCCCCATCCAGGAACTCTCCGACTGGTTCGAACACTGGTCCAACCATGGCGTTAAACCCGCCTTCCTCTGTGAATACGGTGCCCCCTTCACCTGGGACTGGACACTCTACCGAGGCTGGTACCGCGGCCAACGCGAATTCGGCAGTGCTCAAGTCCCCTGGGAGTTCTGCCTCGCAGAATGGAACGCCCAGTTCATCGGCGATCCCGCCTACAACACCAGCGAAGCCGAAAAAACCAACCTCCGATGGGAAGCCCAACAGTTCCGCAACCGCAGTCTCTGGCACCGCTGGGATTACCCCCACCAGGTCGGCTCCACGACCTTCAATGAACGTTACCCCGTCTTCGCCGCCTACCTCACCGATAACTTCCGCGCCTTCCGCACCTGGGGCCTCTCCGCCCTCTCCCCCTGGGAACACGGTCACTTCTGGCAACTCTCCCGGGGAACCGACCGACAACGCGTCGACCTCCCCACGCGCTGGAACCAACTCCAACACCCAGGCTATAGCCCCGATTACCAGGACCAACGCTACGAACGCTTCGACCTCGCCTACTCCACCACCAACTGGATCGCCACCCCCGCCGCCCAAGCCCTCTACCGCAACATCCGCCCCCTCCTCGCCTACATCGCCGGCAAACCCGACCGCTTCACCAGCAAAGACCACAACTTCCTGCCCGGCGAAACCATCAGCAAACAACTCGTCATCATCAATGACTCCCGCGAACCCGTCTCCTGCACCGCCCACTGGACGCTAAACCTCCCCCAGCCCGTCCGAAACGAAACCACCACCACCATCGCCCCCGGACAACAAACCCGCATCCCCATCCAGTTCTCTCTCCCACCAAACCTCCAACCCAATACCTGCACGCTCGACGCCTCATTCACCTTCAGCACCGGAGAAATCCAAAACGACTCCTTCACCATCCATATCCTCCCCCCACCCCGCACACCCAAAGCAATCCTCCCCATCGCTCTATTCGATCCCCAAGGCGAAACCTCCCAACTCCTCGCCAATCTCAATATCCCCACCCAACCCGTCACCGCCAACACCGACCTCTCCCCCTACCCCATCCTCATCATCGGTAAAGGCGCCCTCACCACCAACCTGCCCGCACCCAACATCACCTCGGTCCGGAACGGCCTCAAAGTCCTCGTCTTCGAACAAACCACGCCCGCACTCGAATCCCGACTCGGCTTCCGCACCACCGAATACGGCCTCCGCACCGTCTTCCCCCGCACCCCCGACCACCCCGCCCTCTCCCAAATCAAACCGGAACACCTCCGCGATTGGCGCGGGAGCTCCACTCTCCTCCCACCAACACTCGAATACACCCTGAACCCCAAGTTCAACGGCGCCCCCACGGTCCAATGGTGCAACCTGCCCGTCACCCGACTCTGGCGCTGCGGTAACCAGGGCAACGTCGCCTCCGCCCTCATCGAAAAACCCGCCCGCGGCAACTTCCTCCCCATCCTCGACGGCGGCTTCAGCCTCCAATACTCCCCGCTCCTCGAATACCACGAAGGCCAAGGCATGATCCTCTTCTGCCAACTCGACGTCACCAGCCGCACCGAACCCGATCCCGCAGCCCAAACCCTCGTCGCCAATCTCATCAACCACATCCAGCAATGGACCCCCGCCAAACATCGCCGCACGGTCTACTACGGCGGCGACAACGGCCGACAACATCTGGTCGACATCGGAATCGAACCCGCCGAACTCAACCCCCTCACCCTCACCCCCAACGACCTCCTCGTCGTAGCCCCGGACACCAACCCGCTACCGGAAACCGTCGCCGCTACGATCTCCCTTCACCTCCAACACCATGCCCCCGTCCTCGCCATCGGCTGGACCTCAGAAACCCTGCCCTCCACCTTCCCCCTCCCTCTTGCCTTCGAGCCCCGGGAACATATCTCCGCCGCATTCACCCCTCCCCTCACTCACTCCCCCTTTGCCGGCATCAGCCCTGCCGACCTCCATAACCGCGACCCGCGCACTCTCCAACTCCTCACCTCCAGCCCGGCCCTCGAAATCCTTGCCAACGGAGCTCTCGCCACCGCCATCAACACACCCCTCACGCTCTGCCAATTGACACCCTGGGAATTCAACCAGCCCGACCAAATGAACCTCAAACGCACCCACCGCCGCCTCTCCTTTATGTTCTCCCGCCTCCTCGCCAACCTCGGCTCCCCCAGCTCCACCCCCCTCCTGGAACGATTCCACCAACCCGTTACCACGACCGACTCACGCTGGCTCACCGGCCTCTACCTCGATACCCCCGAAGAATGGGACGACCCCTACCGCTTCTTCCGCTGGTAGAGCGGTGGAAATAATAGTGTGGCCGAAGGCGTAGCCAATGAGGTGACGGCGAATAACCTTAAATCCTACTTGCCCCTCAGATCCTTTTGCCAAACCCCCTCACCGCCTCAACCACCTTCCGGTCAGCAATCCCACTCACCAACGAGACCGGAGTCACTCCACCATTCCGCACACGCATCAACACCCAGCAGATCAACCCCGCCGTCAGGACAAAATTCGGCCAGGCATTCAGCGCCCACTGATGTGTCCATACAACTCCTCCGGACAAAGTCATCGGAGCCCAGTAATGAATCACCCACAAGTCCCCGGCAGCAGGCCCGCGCGAACCCACCACATCACACAGCAGATGCAGATGAAACGTCAGCAAACACAACCCCAACACCCTCCACGAACGCAGCCCGCACAACCCAACCCCACCCCAGACCAGCAATGCCCCAAGCAAACCGTGCAACAACAAGTGATGATACCGAAAAAACCACTCACTCTCCGGATATCCCAACCAGCGGTTCACTATGTCCACCACTGCACCCAGCCCATCCAAATCGGGAGCCACCCCCGCAAGGCAAATCGCCAACCGCGACCGACGATCCTCCACACCCAACTCCGCCACGACCCAGCTGGCTAAAAAATGAGTGACCGGACTCACAACACCCCGCCCCCGCTTCTTGAACATCCAATAATCACACTCCCTCAAACACCACACCCTCCAGCGAGTTGCGCCACTCCACCCTAATCCCGACGGTGCTTCGGTGTTTCAGAACATGCACCAGCAACCAATGCCATTCGCGTCCATTGAGGTCCATTCGCGGTTAAAAACCTCCCATCCCCATTCGCGTCTATTGGCGTCCATTCGCGGTCAAAAACTCACCATTCGCGTCCATTGGCGTCCATTCGCGGTTCAAAACCTCCCATCCACATTCGCGTCTATTAGCGTCCATTCGCGGTTAAAAAAACCGTTCTCACCCGCGTGCATTGGCGTCCATTCGCGGTCGCAACTCAGCACAAACCCCCACAAACCGCTCCATCTCATCCGCGGTCCCGATCGTAATCCGCAAATACCCCCGCAGCTCCGACGCAGAAAACCACCGCACCAAAAGATCACGCTCCTTCAGGGCCTCAAACCAAACAGAAGCCTCCTGCCCCGGCGGCCGCGCGAGAATGAAATTCGTCTCGCTCGGCAACACTTCAAAACCCAATTTCCCCAGGGCCCGTGACACCTTCTTCCGTGTCGCTTTCACCCGACGGAAATTCTGCCGGTAATACCCCAGGTCCGACAGCGTCGCCAACGCCGCCACCTGCCCCAGGCCATTGACGTTGTAGCTGTCCCGGATTGAATCCAGCGCCCGGATCAAGCGCTCATCACCCACCCCATAACCCACCCGCTGGAAGCACAGTGAATAGGCCTTCGAAAAAGTCCGCGCCACCATCACGTGCGGATAACGCAACGCCAGCTCCATCGCCGATCCCGATGCGAAATCCACATAGGCCTCATCCAGCACCACCACCCCACGCGTCATCCGACACACCATCTCCAACTCCTCCAATTTATACCCCCGCCCTCCCGGCGCGTTCGGCGTCGTCACAAAACTCAACGCCGCATCCGGATCCCAACCCCTCGCCAGCAACGTCCTTCTCGACGGGATCCCAAAGTCGGGATTCAACGACACCGGGTTCTTCACCGCCCCATGAATGTCTGCCAGAACCGGATACAAGGAGTAGCTCGGCGTAAAATACTGGACCAGCTTCCGGCTCCGCCCCACCCTGGCTTCCCCCTCCTCCACAAAAGCCCGCACCGCCAACGCCAGAAAATCATCCGACCCGTTCGTCACCACCACCCGCTCAGCTCCGCAACCGTGCAGCTTCCCCAGCTTATCCCGCACCAGCTGCGACGTCGGATTCGGATACAACCGCAACCGACCGTCCACCGCCTCCCGCACCGCCTCCAGAACCCTCGGCGACGGCGGATACGGATTCTCATTCGTGTTCAGCTTGATCAACCCCGGCCGCTTCAGCTGCTCACCGGGCACATAGGCGTGCACTTGCTCAACCGCCCGACGTATCCACGGCCCGGGTCTGGACGCCGCACGCTTCGCCTGCTTCTTGACCATCAATGCCTCCCTGTAGTTCCGACCGGATTATTTCTTGCGACGCGCAAACCGGATCGCCGCCGAGTTCGCATGCCCTTCCAACCCCTCCGCCCCAGCCAAGGTCGCCACAGTCGGCAACGACTTCTTCAATGCAGCCCGGTCATAACGCACCACCGAGGTCCGACGTTGAAACTGGTCCACGGTCAATCCCGCAAAGGACGCACCCGCCCCGCCCGTCGGCAAGGTGTGACTCGGCCCCGCCATGTAGTCGCCCAAAACCGTCGGCGACCATGCCCCAAGGAAAATCGCGCCCGCCGTCACTATCCGCTCCGAGACCTTCTCGCCCTGCCGCATCATGATCTCGCAATGCTCCGGTGCCAGTCCGTTCGCCACCGTCACCGCTTGATCCACATCCTCCACCAACATCAAACAACCCTGCTGCTTCAAAGCCTTGCGAATATGCTTCGCCCTCGCCCGCTCCCGCACCTGCACCTGAATCTCCCTCTTCACCTCAGCCAATAACGCCTTCGAGGTCGTCACCAACCACACCCGCTCGTGACCCGACCCATGCTCCGCCTGCGCCAGCATGTCCGCTGCCACCAACTCAGGCCTCGCCGTGTCATCCGCCATCACCAGCATCTCGCTCGGCCCCGGTAACAAATCCACTGCCACCCGACCAAATAACAGCCGCTTCGCCATCACCACATACGCATTGCCCGGACCAAAGACCTTCTGCACCGGCCGTATAGTCTCCGTCCCCCACGCCATCGCCGCAATCGCCTGCGCACCTCCCACACGATAAATCTCCGTCGCACCCGCCAAACGCGCCGCATACAACAGCCCCGGATGCACCTGCCCACCTGCCCCGCACGGCGTGCACACCACGATCTCCTTGCACCCCGCCACCTTCGCCAAAACGACCGTCATCAATGCCGTCGATACCAGCGGAGCCGTCCCCCCAGGGATATACACCCCCACCCGCTGAAACGGATCAAACTTCTCCCCCACCTCACCCCCCTCCGTGTTCCGAATGCTCCAACCCTTCCTCAACCCCCGCTTGCTAAAACGCTCCACATTCTTCTTCGCCACCCCCAAGGCAGTCCGCATCGCCTCATCCGCCTTCAACGACGCCGCCATCAACTCCGCCTTCGACACCGCCAACTGACCAGAACTCAACTTCGCCCCGTCAAACCGCTCGGTGAACTCCAGCAAAGCCGCGTCCCCACGATCCCGCACCGCCTCCACAATCGACCGCGTCCGCTCCTCAATCGTCGCGTCAAACAAACTGCTCTCAGCCGTCAAATCAGCCAAGATCCCCGATAAATTCTTCTCCGTACAGCGGATGGTTCTCACAGCGCGAAAACCTAGCGGGGAATTCTCAACCCGCAAAGATTGTTTATTGCACCCCAAAAAGCCGGACTTCCAGTGCTTCCGCGCTTCCGCTCCACCACCAGAAGTCAGGAGTCAAAAGCCACCACCCACCCCACCCAAACGACAAGTATTCGCGCCCATTCGCGGTAAGGAACAGAAATCAGCTATTCGCGTCCGTTCTTGTCCATTCGCGGTTAAAAGAACCACCATTCGCGTCCATTGGCGTCCATTCGCGGTTAAGCACTCCCCTTCGCGTCCATTCGCGGTTCACAAACCCAGCCATTCGCCCTGATTAGCGTCCATTCGCGGTTAGGAACAGAAATCAGCTATTCGCGTCCATTCGTGTCCATTCGCGGTTAAAAGAATCACCATTCGCATCCATTGGCGTCCGTTCGCGGTTAAGCACTCCCCTTCGCGTCCATTCGCGGTCCGGAAGGGCAGAGCGCTAATTTGGACTTGCACTCATCGCATCAACTGCCTATCAAACGCCGTTGTTGAGTTATTACGATGACTGTCAGTTCGGTATCGGCATGAAGAACATACAAGCCGGAGGGGATGCTTGAGTAGGCCCTTCAACCCTCGCTTCGCAAGGCGTCAACCCCCCAAGCTCCGGGTGAACGGAAGAATCCGTGCACGCGAAGTGCGGGTCATCGGTGTTGACAATGAACAATTAGGGATCAAATCCCTCGGTGAAGCCATTAGCCTGGCTCGCGCTGCAAACGTCGACCTCGTCGAGGTCGCCCCCCAGGCCAGTCCGCCCGTATGCCGCCTCGTCGAATACGGCCGCTACGAGTACGAAAAGGCCAAAAAGGATAAAGAGCGCAAAAAACACCAGAACAAGGTCAAGGAAGTCCAGCTCAGCCCGCGTATCGACGCCCATGACTTCCGGATCAAGGTCGACCACGCCATCGAATTCCTCTGCGAAGACATGAAGGTCAAGGCCAGCCTCCGCTTCCGCGGACGTGAAATGGCCCACCAGGAATTCGGCTTCCAGGTCGTCCAGAAGTTCATCGCCGAACTCGCACCCTTTGGTGTGCCAGATTTCAAGCCCAAGCTGGTCGGCCGTAGCGTCAATGTCATGTTCACCCCCCTCCCCAAAAATAAACGGGCCAAGAACCCGAAGGAAGAGGAGGGCTCCGAAGAGGGCGAAGACCACCACAAATCTGACGAACACGGTCCCCTCGTCAGTATCAACCCGCCTCCCAACCCGCAGGCCCAAGCCAAGCCCGAAGGATTTAGCAATAACCCCTTCAACCGGCTCTAGAACAACCCCTACAACCACAATTTCTGCGGAACCATAAACCCGCAGCCCGAACCAGCCCGGCGCCTTGATCAGCCCCGGGCTGTTCTGTTTAATCACCCCCACCTTGTCCACCCCCAACCGCCTCACCCACGAACGCCAGCAGCTCTCCCAAGGCAACCACCGCATCGCCGGTGTCGACGAAGCCGGACGCGGCCCCCTCGCCGGCCCCGTCATCGCCGCCGCCGTCATCCTCCCCCTCCCCTGGATCCAGCACGGACCACCCGAATCCCTCGCCCGCCTCAACGACTCCAAACAACTCTCTGCAAAAAACCGCGAACGCCTCTTCGAAACCCTCACCCAATCACCCGCAGTCCAAATCGGCACCTGCCAAATCGACGCCCCCGAAATCGACCAGATCAACATCCTCAAGGCCACCCACCTGGCCATGAACCGCGCCCTCCAACAACTCTCCCCGCCCCCCGACCACACCCTCATCGACGGACTCCCCGTCTCCTCACTCCGCTTCCCCCAGACCGCCATCGTCAAGGGCGACAGCCTCAGCCTCTCCATCGCAGCCGCCTCCATCATCGCCAAAGTCACGCGCGATCGGCTCATGCTCCTATACGACACCCAATACCCTGGCTACGGCTTCGCCCAACACAAAGGCTACGGCACCGCAACCCACCTCGCCGCCATCCAACAACTCGGCCCCTGCCCCATCCATCGCCTTTCTTTCGCCCCCCTCAAACCACCCACCCAAAAAGAACTCTTCTAACCCCTGTGATTCGCTCCTCCGTCGCGAATCACATTACGGCGCCGCCCGGCACCCCCCAGCCCCGGTAACACGAATTATTCGCGTCCATTCGCAGTCAGCAAACCCAGCCATTCGCGCCCATTCGTGTCCATTCGCGGTTAGGAATAGAGGTCAGGAGTCAGGAGTCAGGAGTCCATCCGCAGTCAGCAAACCCAGCCATTCGCGCCCATTCGTGTCCATTCGCGGTTAAAGAACCACTATTCGCGTCCATTGGCGTCCATTCGCGGTCAAAAAGCCCTCAGGTCAACCCGCGTCCATCCGCGGTCATCAAAATCAGCCATTCGCGTCCATTCGCGGTTAAAAGAACCGCTATTCGCGTCCATTCGCGTCCATTCGCGGTCAAAAAGCCCTCAGGTCAACCCGCGTCCATTCGCGGTCGCGCTTAGCGCTTGGCGCGCCGCACCCCAGCCTCCACAATCCACCCATTGGAGGTCGTAAATGCTCGCAGAACTAGCCCACACGCTTTGGCATTCCTTAAAAAATCGCCTTCACCCCAAACACCTCCCCCCCCACCTCATGCGCGGTCAACTCGGCGAACGCGCCGCCAAACATCACCTCCAAAAACAAGGCCTCAAATTCCTCACCGCCAACTTCAAAACCCAGCGCGGCGAAATCGACCTCATCTTCCGCGACCGCAAAAACAACACGCTCGCCTTCGTCGAAGTCAAAACCCGCTCCCGTGCCGACTGGACCCGCCCCGCCGCTGCCGTCACCCCGCGCAAGCGCCGACGTCTCACGCTCGCGGCCCTGGCCTACCTCCGTCGACTCCGCGCACGCCCACCGCGCTTCCGTTTCGACATCGTCGAGGTTCTGCTTCATGATGACGCGGTCCGCGAAATCCGACACCTCCCCAACGCCTTCCCCATCCAACAACGCAACTACTTCCCGGATGGTTCACCCGACGGAGACCAGAGTTGATCCACCCACCCACCCGGTACACCTTCCCCTCCATGCCGGAACTGCCCGAAGTCGAAGTCCTTGCCCTGCACCTGCGTCCCCTCGTCGAGTCCCAGACCATTCACACCGTCCAAATCCTGCGCGACAAAACCTGCCGCCCTCACACTCCCCACTGCCTCGTCCAACAGCTCAGCCGACAAAAGATCCAAACCCTCGAACGACTCGGCAAATACCTCGTCTTCACTACCCACAACCCCCATGTCCCATCCTCAACTTCACGCTTCCTCGTCCACCTCGGCATGACCGGACGTCTCTTCATCCAGCCCACAGATCTCCCCCTCCCCAAACACACCGCCGCCTGCCTCACCCTCGATCGCGGCAACCTCGTCTTTCAGGACACCCGTTACTTCGGTCGACTCACCCTCGACCTCTCCCCCCTCGACCGGCTCGGCCCCGAACCTCTCAGCCCCAACTTCACCACTAACCGCTTCGCACAAGACCTCCAAACCTCCCGCCAACCCATCAAGGTGCGCCTGCTCGACCAATCCCTCGTCGCCGGCGTCGGCAACATCTACGCCAGCGAAGCCCTCTTCCGCGCCCGAATCCACCCCGCCCGCCCCGCCAATACGCTCACCCTCTCCGAAACCCAGGCCCTCCGAAACACCATCCGCACCGTCCTCCGCCAAGCCATCCGCTTCGGCTCCACCGTCCCCCTCAACTTCTCCAGCTCGCCCTCCACCAACGGACTCTTCTACTACGGCACCGCACCCGATACCGCCTCCTACGAAGAACGCCTCCTGGTCTATGACCGCGAACACCTCCCCTGTGCCCATTGCCAGACCCCCATCCAGCGCCTCACCCAAGCCCAGCGCAGCACCTACCTCTGCCCCACCTGCCAACCACCCCACTCAAAAACACCCTAAATTCCCCCGTTGACGCTCCCCCCACACTCCCGCTAGAGTGCCCGCCCGCTTGAGTTCCAGAGTAGCTCAATGGTAGAGCAATCGGCTGTTAACCGATCGGTTGTAGGTTCGAGTCCTACCTCTGGAGCCATTCGCCGCAAGGCGAACGGTCCCGAGCAGGCGAAGCGTGTCGAGGGACACAAGGAGATATCCCCCCGGTAACTGCATGGACCAGTGACCTGCCACGTCTATATCCTCCAACTCCAAAACAACCGCCTCTACGTCGGATCCACCTCCAACCTGAACCGCCGCCTCGCAGAACACCGCTCCGGCTCCGGTAGTCACGCAACTTCCAAATCCCCACCCTCAAACCTCATCTACTCCGAAACCTTCCCCGACCACCACTCCGCCCTCCTCCGCGAACGACAACTCAAACGCTGGTCCCACGCCAAAAGACTCGCCCTCGCAGAAGGTCGCCTCAACGACCTCAAACACCTGGCCCAACCTCCACGAAACCCGCCCAAACCCGGCTGCTCCTGAGGACGTCGCCGAAGGTCGGATCTGACCAACTGGGGTGAGATCCTCAGGATCAATTAGCCGATTATCCAGGGATTGATGGTTTCTTTCCTGATGATACTCTGGGCCCCTCAACGGACTCACCGGGCTCTGCTCTTCCCCGACAAGACCCAAAGAGTGTACCTGTAAGGTATTGCTTTGCGGCCACATTCATGGCCACCAGCCAACCGGTTCTTCTCCAAACCCGCACTTGAATCAAGCCCTGGGGCTGCTATCTACTCCGGACTGTGCTCCCAACCGAATCCGTGTGCTGCCCCTATTGCGGCCAGTCGTTTGAGGTCGCGGTCGACGTGAGTCTGGAAGGCGATCAGCGGTTTGTCACCGACTGTGAGATCTGCTGCCGGCCGATGGAGATTACTATGCAGTGCGAAGGCGGGCTGGTTGTCGAGCTGACTGTCTCGGCTGACAGCTGATTGGGTAGCCTGCGCCCCGTCGATCAAGACTGCCCCACCCAGGGGAGTGGAGCGGACGTGTCAGGGCTCCGCGGGCCGACGCACCCCATCTCAACCCACCCCGCCTTCCAGTTTGCCCAACTCACCCCACTCAGGTATCTCGATAACATGCTGCTGCGTCCGTCCGCATCAATTACTCTATGGTCACTCTGCTGCGTTCTGCACGCAGCCCCCCAGCAAACCGACACCACCCCCGCCCCTGAACCAACAAGTGCCAGCGAACACCCGCTTGCCACAACTCCCGTCCTCCAGCCACCCACCGCCCCCGGATCCCCACACCAATTCGGAAATATCGCCACCCGATGGATCCCACCAGGCCGATTCCTCATGGGTAGCCCCACATCCGAACCCGACCGCGACACGGATGAACTCCAGCACGAAGTCGTGCTCACCCACGGCTTCTTCATGGCCGAACTCGAATGCTCACAGGCCATCTACCAAAGCATCACCGGTAACAATCCCGCCGCCCACAAAGGCACCAACCGCCCCGTTGAAAACGTCACCTGGGAAGATGCCACCACGTTCTGCAAACTCCTCACAGCACAACACCAGCAAGAAGGCATCCTGCCCCAAGGCTGGGAATGGCGCCTGCCCACCGAAGCCCAATGGGAATACGCCTGCCGCGCCGGAACAACCACGGCTCGCTACGGTGAACTCGAAGCAACAGCATGGTATGAACTCAACTCCGGCGGCAGTGCCCACCCATCAGCAGAAAGGCAACCAAACACTTGGGGGCTACACGACATGTACGGCAACCTCGGAGAATGGTGCTCCGATTTCTACGATGCCTACCCCACGGACACGGCAACCAACCCTGCCGGACCACCAACCGGCCACTACCGAGTCCTCCGCGGCATGAGTTGGTACCACCCCGGCTCCCGGTGCCGCTCCGCCTTCCGCTACTGGATCCTCCCAACTTTCAAGTTTAACGACCTCGGCTTCCGACCACTCTTGAGCCCATCCCAGTAGCAAGCCCACCAGCCAAACACCTCAACTGGATATCCGCCCCCCCGGCCCGCATCGATCCACTTTCGCCCCAACTCACCCACCCACGGGCCTCAGACCTAAAATCTCTTGCCCCTCAGCACCCATGGCAGAACTATCCTGACCAGGGTTGAGTAACCGCCGACCCCCACGACAGGATGCGTAACATGGGACCCGAAATCCACCCCGCCCAACAGGATTGGGATGTCATCATAGTGGGTGGAGCACTCACCGGCGCAGCGGTGGCCATCCAACTCCTGAAACAAAACCCCCACCTCAAACTGGCCATCATAGAATCCTCCCCCGCCCACAAAAGACGCGTGGGAGAATCCACCGTCGAAGTCAGCTCCTACTTCCTCGGCCGCGTCCTCGGCCTCAGCAGCGAACTCAATCGTAACCACATCTCCAAACAAGGACTGCGCTTCTGGTTCTCCAACGACTCCGTCAGTCACTTCTCGGAGTGCAGTGAGCTGGGCCCTCGCTTCAATGTCCTCTTCCCCGGCTACCAGATCGACCGCGCCTCCCTCGATGAAACCGTGCTCTCCAAGGCCGTGTCCCTCGGAGCAACCCTGCTCAGACCCGTCAAGGCACTGGATGTCACACTCCACGAAGGCCAAACCCAATCAGTCGAATGCAGTTCGCCCACCGAACGATACACCCTGAAAGGGCGATGGGTCATCGATGCCTCAGGCGTCCGCGCCCTGATCGCACGCAAATACGGCTGGATAACCCGCAACACCAAACATCCCACCGCCACGGTCTGGAGCCGATGGAAGGGAGTCACCGACTGGGACGATGAAACCCTCCTCAAAGAAGCCCCCGCATGGGGACAAGCCGTCGTCGGCGTACGCAACAACGCCACCAACCACCTCGTCGGTAAAGGCTGGTGGTCCTGGTGGATCCCGCTCCAGAACGGCGATGTCAGTATCGGGCTGGTCTATGACCAGCGCCTCTTCGAACTCCCCCCGGGAAAACACCTCGGCGACCGGCTCGCCACCCACCTCCGATCCCACCCCATGGGCGCACGCCTGCTAAAGAACGCCACCTACATACAAGGCGACGTCTCCCTGCGCAGCCACCTCGCCTACTCCTCCAACCACTTCGCCGGCGATGGCTTCGCCCTAATCGGAGATGCCGCCGGCTTCCTCGACCCCTTCTATAGCCCCGGCCTGGACTGGGTCGCCTACGGCGTCATGGCCACCGCAAAACTCATCAGCGATGCCCTCGAAAAAAAATACGCCTGCCCACACGCCATCGCCACCCATAACCAGCAATTCAAACTGTCCTACTCGCGCTGGTTCAATGCCCTCTACAAAGATAAATACTACTACATCGGCGATTACGAACTCATGACTCTCGCCCTGCGCCTCGATCTCGGTGCCTATTACCTGGGAGCCGTCTCCCGACCCTACCACCTCGGCCCCAACTCACTCACAATCCCTTCCTTCGCCCAACCGGAAGCCCGCTGGCCAGCAGCAATCATGGCCTTCTATAACCGCCGACTCGCTGCCATCGGCCGTAAACGCATGACCGATGGTCGCTGGGGACAAAAAAACGCCAACCACCAGTTCTACCTCTTCAGCTACCGCCTCAATGCCTCCCTCCCCCTCCGCCTCCTCGGCGCCCTCACCGCCTACCTGCGCCTCGAACTCAAGGAATTGTTCCACCCCCAACCCCACATTCTGGTGTCACCAGAGCAAACCCCTGACCCTCAAGTAGATAAACCTAGTTCACCCCCTTAATTCGGCCCTTACAGCCGATTTTTGGGCCCAAAATCCACCCCGACGCAGGAACACCTCAAATCACCCCGCCGCACCCCATCTCAACCCGATACGCCTTCCGGATTGCTCAACCAGCGCCACTGAGGTAACTGGACAGGATGCTGCTGCGTTCAATTGCATCACCGACCTTATGGTCACTCTGCTGCATTCTGCACGCAGCCCCGCAACAGCCCGGCACCACCCCCACACACACCACTTCACAGGAAGCCCCCCTAAACACAGTCCCCGACCTCAAATCTCCTCTCACCCCCGGATCCCCACACAAGTTCGGCGAAATCTCCACCCGCTGGATCCCCCCCGGCCGCTTCCTCATGGGCAGCCCCGAATCTGAGCCCAACCGCGATACGGACGAATACCAGCACGAAGTCGTAATCACCCACGGCTTCTTCATGGCCGAACTCGAATGCTCCCAGGCCCTCTACGAAAGCGTCACCGGAAAAAATCCCTCCGGCTACAAAGGCAACAACCACCCGGTCGAAAAGGTCACCTGGAACGACGCCACCGCCTTCTGCAACCTCCTGACCACCCAACATCGCCAACAAGGTGTCCTGCCCCAAGGCTGGGAATGGCGCCTGCCCACCGAAGCCCAATGGGAGTACGCCTGCCGCGCAGGAACCACCACACCCCGTCCCGGCGAACTCGACACAATCGCCTGGCACCGAGCCAATCGCGGCGAAGCACACCACCCGTCCGGGGAACTGCAGCCCAACAACTGGGGCCTTTTCGACATGCTCGGTAACGTCTGGGAATGGTGTTCCGATTTCTACGACGCCTATCCCACCAACACGGTCATCAACCCCACCGGCCCCAGCTCCGGCCACTACCGCACACTCCGTGGAGCCAGCTGGTACGACGCACCCGACCGCGCCCGCTCAGCCTACCGCTTCTGGCTACCCCCCGACTTCATGTTCGCCACGCTCGGTATCCGACCCGTCCTGGTTCCCGTCTCCTCATCCAAGCCGGCCATACACGAGTCCGAGTAACTTCCAAAGTAAAGGACCCGATTGGCTCGCCCACCAACGGAAACTCCTTTACCACCACTCACGGTCACACCTGACTTGCTCACTCAAGCAGACCCGTTATCGTCTCCCCCATGCCCCGCCTCATCACCCTCGGCCTGCTGCTCCTGACAACCGCCCCCTGCATCTCAGCCGAAAGCACAAACGCCCCCGTAATCTCGCTTTCATCGCTCCTCAGCGAAATGAGCAACCCCGCCTCACTCGCCCGCTTTCCCTCACCCCCATACCAACAACTCCAAGCCAGCAGCTATAACCGCAAGTCCGTCTCCCGTGACCAACCCGAACAGGATGCCTCCGGCTGGTTCGCCGACTCCGATGGCGTAAGCTGGATCCGCGAGGAACAGCACGATGGCCGCAACGAGTATGTCATCATGGAACACGCCGGCCCCGGCTGCCTCACCCGCATCTGGACACCCTACTTCTACTACGATTTCAACAACCGCACCGGCCCCAGGATACGCATCTACCTCGACAATTCACCCACACCCGCCATCAACGAAAACTTCATTGAACTCCTGACCCGTAACGCTTGGCCCGAGACTTACGGCCCTAGCCCCAAAAGCCAAAACTCCCTCCAACCACCACCCCCGTTCGCCAACTTCACCGCCCGTGCCGGCAACCTCTACCTCCCCATCCCCTTCGCCCAAAGCTGCAAAATCACCCTCGACAACAAAGCCTTCTATAACATCGTCAATTATCGCGCCTACCCCCGGGAAACCCGCGTAAATTCCTGGACCCCCGAAGACTACCAGCTGGCACAACAGCAACTCGCCCAAACCGCATCCCACCTCCTCCAACCTCCCAAACCAACCCCAACCAATCCCCCCCTCACCCAACACGGACTAATCGCCCCTCATCACCACCTCCAACTCCCACTCCCCCCCGGCCCCGCCGCCATCCAAAACCTCGTCATCCAGCTCGACCCAGAACAAATCCGATCCCAACCCGAACTGCTCCGCCAAACCATACTCACCGCCAACTTCGATAACGAAACCACCATCTGGACTCCCCTCGGTGACTTCTTCGGCAGCCCCAACACCCTCAACCCCTTCCATACCCAAACCCGAACGGTCACCGCGCAAGGCACCCTCACCTGCCGATGGATCATGCCCTACGCTAACCAAGCCACAATCACCCTCCAAAACCTCAGCACCTCCCCCGTCAACGCCACCATCACCGCCCACCCCATGCCCTGGACCTGGGACAACCGCTCCATGCACCTCCACGCCAACTGGCGCAACGACCACATCCAACCCGGCAACCAGTTCGTCGATTGGAACTTCATCGATGTCCACGGACAAGGCGTGCTCGTCGGCGACCAATGGACCGTCCTCAACCTCACCCAAGGCTGGTGGGGCGAAGGCGATGAAAAAATCTACGTCGACGAAGCCTACGACCAACGTAAATTCCCCGACCACTTCGGCACGGGCACCGAGGACTACTACGGCTGGGCCGGCGGCGTAAACCCCACCCGCCAAGACCAGTTCAACCACCCCTACCTCGCCAATATCCTCGTCGGATCCACCCCCCACAACAGTACCCTCGGCTTCAATGTCTGCACCCGCCACCGGGCGCTTGACGCCATCCCCTTCAACTCCCGCCTCCGCTTCGATATGGAGGCCTCACCCGGCGTCGACCAGCGCAACCCTTGGAACCTCCTCGGCTACTCCGCCGTTACGTACTACTACGCCCGTCCCCAATCCCAAAACAACCGCCCGCCAAATCCTCAAGCCGCAACCAACCCCATCATGTCCCTCAAACAACTCCAACAACAGTCCGCCCAGCTCCAATCCACAAACTAAGCCAACAACTCCCTCACCACCTTCCCCCTCACATCCGTCAGCCGGAAATCCCGACCCGCATACCGAAAGGTAAATCGCTCATGATCAAACCCCAGTAAATGCAGCATCGTCGCATGCAAATCATGCACATGAACCGGATTCTCCACCGCCCTGAACCCAAACTCATCCGTGGCCCCATGCGCATACCCTCCCTTCACACCACCCCCGGCCAGAACCATCGAAAAACCATACGGATTGTGATCGCGCCCACCACCCGGCTTCCCCTTCACCAGCTCGGCCACCGGCGTCCGGCCAAACTCCCCGCCAATCACCACCAGCGTGTCCTCGAACATCCCCCGCTGCTTCAAATCATCCAGCAACGCTCCAATCGGACGATCAATCTCCCCCGCCAACTTCCTGTGCGCCCCCTCCAACCCCTCGTGACTGTCCCACGGCTGACCCGCACCATGCCACAACTGCACATACCGCACACCCCGCTCCAATAACCGCCGCGCAATCAATGTCTGCCTCCCGTGCGTCGTATCCCCATACGCTTCCCGAATCGCCTCAGACTCACCCCCAATGTCAAACGCCTCCGCCGCCTCCATCTGCATCCGAAACGCCAGCTCAAACGACTGTATCCGCGCCTCCAAATGCCCGTCACCCTCACGCGATGACTGATGATCCCGATTCAGCTTCTGCAATAACTCCAGCTGCCGACGCTGCAACGCCACCGGAGCATGCGGACTCCGTATGTGCTCGATCAAATCCTCCACCCGACGATGCTGACTGTCGATATACGTCCCCTGATACACACCCGGTAAAAACCCCGACTGCCAATTGTCCGTCCCCTTGATCGGATATCCCCCGGGACACATCGCAATAAACCCTGGCAGATTCTGGTTCTCACTCCCCAAACCATAAGTGACCCACGCCCCCACACTCGGCCTGCTCATCACCTGCTCACCACAATTCATCAACATCAAAGACGGTTCATGATTCGGCAAGTTCGCCTGCATCGACCGAACCACACACAGATCGTCCGCGTGCCGCGCCAGACGCTCAAACAAATCGCTGATCTCCAAACCACTCTGCCCCCTGGGCCGAAACTCAAACGGCGTCGCAAACGCCGCACCCGTCTTGCGCTCAGTCCGCAGATTCTCCAACGGCAACGGACGACCATCCCAACGCACCAACTCCGGCTTCGGATCAAAGGTGTCAATGTGCGACGGCCCCCCGTTCAGAAAAAAATGAACCACCCGACGCGCCTTCGCCGGCAATGGCGGACGCCGCGCAGCCATCGGATGCGCCGGATCCACGGATACCGGCGCAACCCCCTCTGCCGCTCCCCCAAGCAACTGCATCAACCCCAGGGTCCCCATCCCCATGCCGCAACGCCGCAGGAAATCCCGACGCGACCCCGCCAGCAATTCGCCCCTATGTTCAAATGGCCACAGCTCAGTCGACATACACAAACTCGTTCGAAAGTAAAATCACCTGCGCCAACGCCTCCCATACCCCCAAGGGCCGCATTGTCTCTTCCGGCCCACCAAATGCCTCCCGTGCATTCCACTCCTTCCCCGCCCCCAGCTCCTCCTCCTCACGAATCACCGGAGCCCACAGAAAATCGTCATGACTAAGCGTCCCCCGATAGTCCACCACGAAATCCAACCACTCACCCGCCCGCAACTCCACCTCTTCAATCCATGTCTCCACCTCGCCATGATGCACCTCCACCCATTGCCCCACCACCCCACCCCCGCTGTAAATAACCGTCCCCCTCACACCATCTCCCTCCACAGCAGCATGCCGGATCCTTCCCCTAACGCTCACCACAACATCGCTCGGCGCTACCCACCGCCTCACCACCACCCGATCCAACCCCTCCCCCGGATGCCCACCCTCCGCCGTAAGCCGTAACCACCCAAGCCTGGAGTCGGGCCAAACCCCACCACCCTGCCAAGCCTCACCCGTAAAATGCGGAAACTCCACAAACCCCGCCAACTCACCCTTCTCCGGATCAAACACCCCATACCCGTAACTCCATGTAGAAGGCTCCCCGGCTTCGGTTTCCAGGTCCAACTCTCCCTCCAACTCCGCAACAAAACTGCAAGCCCACCCCAACTCAGCCTCCGAAGGCTCCCGCTGAAACGCATCCCGATACAACCAACGAACACGATCCTCCGAGCTCCCCTCCCCCAGCCTCTCCACCCATGACCTCGCACGCTCCGCCATGAACGGACTGTTGAGCAAATACAACGCCTGCTGCGGAACGGTCGTCTCGTGCCGCTGCGGAATGTGCAGATCCGGATTCGCAAAATCAAACACCCGAAACACCCCCGGCAAAACCGTGCGGTCCACCAAGCCATACACCGACCGCGTCCGGGGATAGGGCGACCTAAACAAATCCATCCCCCTGCCCCCTCCCCGCAAATCCAACTCGCCAGTCACCGCAAGTAACGAATCCCGCATCGCCTCAAAATCCAACCGCCCCCGACTAAAATGACTCAACCACCGATTACCGGGATCCACGTCCAACACCCCCTCCGAAACCTCGCTCCCCAGCCGATACACCGACGACGTCATGATCAACCGATGCAACGCCTTCAGCGACCACCCATGATCCATAAACCAGCACGCCAGATAATCCAGCAGCTCGGGATGACTCGGCGGCTCAGAACGCACCCCAAAATCACTCGGGCTCGCCACCAAACCCCGACCAAAATGATGCATCCATACCCGGTTCACCATCACCCGCGCAGTCAATGGATTTCCCCGATCCACAATCGCTCGCGCCAACTCCAACCGCCCGCTCCCACGCTCAAAAGGCTTCCGCCCCTCCCCCGCCAATACCCCAAGAAACTGCCGCGGCACCTCCTTTCCTCGATTCCCCGGATTGCCCCTCCGAAATACCCGCGGCTCCCGCGGTTCAACTAAATCCTCCAAAATCCCCGCATACGGTTGCGCCCCCTCCGCATCCAAATGCCACGCCCCAATCTCCTTCAATAGCTTCCCCAACTTTACCCGCGTCGATTCCTCAAAATAAAATTGTGTGTCCGCCAAAGATCCCTCCGGAGGAAATACCGGCGAATCCGAACCATACAACACGGCCGCCAACTCCCCCTCCGCCGCCACCGCACCAAAACCATCCCCGCCCACCCCCACAATCACCGCCTCGAACAACTCGCCATACCGCCGCGCAACCTCCTCCATCGTCCTCACCGGAGCCCGGTCAAAGACCTCGCGCACCATCGGATTCAAAGTCGCCCCGGATCCAGCCTTCAACGCATCCCAAACCACCGGAGCCACCGCCTCAAATACCCCGGCATCAATGGAAGCAAATGCATGCCACGGCGCAAACACCGGATCAAAGGACTTCCCGGCCTCCCGCAGATAAGCCTGCCAACGCCGAACAAAGATCGGGTTCAACGCATCCGCATCCAGTATCTCGTAAAACTCCTCCCCCGGTAACTCCGCCACACTCAGCTGCGCAACGAGATAATCCGTCGTCCTCCCGCGAATCCGCCCCGCCACCACCTCCCGCGCCTCCCGCAACGCAACATCAAATGCCTCCTGCCGCTCCTTCAACCCCCGCTCAAATTCCCTCACCACCTCCCCATCCCCTCCCCCACCACCCACCGGAACCAACCGCTCCGTCGATGAATCAAATACGCCATACAAGGAATAATAGTCCTCCGTCGGAATCGGATCGAACTTGTGGTCGTGACACCGCGCACACGCCACGGTCAACCCCAGCATCCCCCGCGTCACCACATCAATCCGGTCATCAATAATGTCATGCGACACTCCCAGAAATCGCCGGCCCAACGTCAGAAACCCCATCGCCGCCAAATCCCGCCCCTTACCCACAACCTGATCCGCCGCAACCTGTAACTCCAAAAAGCGGTCATACGGCATGTCCTCGTTCAAGGCCCGAATCACCCAGTCCCGATACACATGCGAATGCACATACCGCGACTCCTCCCGGTCGTCATACACATACCCCTTCGTGTCCGCATACCTCGCCACATCCAACCAGTGCCTACCCCACCTCTCCCCATAACGCGGCGACGCCAGCAACCGGTCCACCACCCGCTCAAATGCATCCTCCGACCCGTCCTCGTCAAACGCCCGCACTTCCTCTGCCGTCGGCGGCAACCCATGCAAATCAAACGTGGCCCGCCGTATCCAGGTCCGCCGATCCGCCTCCCCCACAGGCTCCAAACCTCGCGCCTCCAACTCAGCCAACACAAACCGGTCCACCGGCGTGCGCACCCAATCCCCACCCCTCACCTCCGGCGGCTCACGCCGCTCAGGCCGCCGAAAAGCCCAGTGCTCCTCCCCGGAATCCGCACCGGCATCCCCCCTCACTACTCCATCCCGCGGATCCGGCGCACCCATCCGGATCCATGCCTCAACCACCGCAACCTCGCCCTCCCCCAACTTCCCCTTCGGCGGCATCTGCAAACCCTCATCCGCATAACCAATCGCCCTCATCAACGACCCCAACTCCGGACTCCCCGGCACCACCCCAGGCTCCCCCGATGCACCTCCCCGCAAAACCCCCTCCCTCGTATCCAACCAGAAACCCCCCTTCACCCGTGAACTCTCCGCACTGTGGCAAGCATAACAGTGCTCAATGAATAACGGGCGAATCCGATTCTCAAAAAACTCCACACCCTCCTCAGATAACTCCACACCCCAGGCCGCATACCCGGAACAAGCCAGCCATAAGCCCACGACCAAACGGAACATCCAAACCCCGGACCCGGGCCCGACCGCGCGAACGCAGCCTAAACCACTCCCCTCATGGAACCGTCCGGTGATCACAGTCGCAGAATCTATGGAACCCTCGCCCCGATTCCAAGCGGAGGTTTCAACCCACGACCACCCACCGGCAGACCACTACTCCACCTGCTCCACCGGTAATGGAGGCAACTCCCGCCAAACCGGCGTCACCGCCCATAAGTTCACCGGAGTCACCGACTCACCATGACGCAAGCTGCGCACACTGCAGTCAACAAACGCAAAATTCGACCGGCCCGACCGCGCCCCCACACGACCACCATGCCGACCGTGCTCCACCTCCTGCAAATCGTTCCCGCTCTGACCCTGCAGGAAATCCATATAGGCCTGCGGCGACTCCGTCTTCTTCTCTCCAAAAGCCACGGTTTGCGAAGGATAGGACACATGCGACAGGTTCATCGAATGCGACCAATCAAAAACCAGCGGTGTCTTCAGCAAGATCTCCTTGAACCGCGCAAAATCCTCCTCCGACAAACTCTGCTCAAAGGAATCGTTCCACCCGTTGATCAAGTAGCTGCGGTGCGAACCATCCACGTCATACGGCGGCAGCCCCCCGGCAGGAGCAGCCAAAGCCTCAGGCCACTTCGCCGCAGTAGGCCGACGCCGGTCAGACGGACACTTCAACAATTCCACGTCCTGATAATACGAATACAAGGGCAGGGTCCAATAGGGCACCCCCGTCCGCGGAGGACATAACTCCCCGAAATCATCCGCATACATCCTTAAAGCCATCCCCACCTGCCGAAGGTTGGATACGCAACGAATACTCCGCCCCTTCTCCTTCGCCGCCGACAACGACGGCAACAGCAACCCCGCCAGGATCGCAATAATCGCAATCACCACCAGCAACTCGATCAGGCTGAACGCTGACCGCCACCTTCGCATCATGGTCCGCTCTATCACGTCATCGCCTTTCCCGCTTCTCCTGATAACCCCTGGAGTGTGCCTGAGAGTCAACGCCCCACCCAGATCACGCCGAAAGCCCACAACAAACCCAACACCAGCACCACCGCACCGGAAACCTGATGAAAAAGGTGAACCCGATCGCCCCACAAAACCAGCGACCGCGCAACCATGAGCCGGTAGATAATGAATTCACTTCTCAGCGTTGCGCTCACCACGACAAACAAACCCGCAACCGCCATCAGGACGCCGTATATAACATGCATAATCTTCTACCGTGTAACTCTGCGAGATTGATGTCGCCCGTTCTCATGACAATGACACAAAAGCTGGCAAGACTGTTTCACCCATATAGCCACCATACCGCCACCCCCCCCAGCCCTTCCCGCCCGCTGCTTCAGAGTTTCGGTATTTCAGAACAATCAGCGCCGCAATGCGGCGCCACTGGATTTGCGCACAGCGCAAATCCACACGAGGTTGATGTCGCCAGCTTTCTAGTACACTCTGGCCCCATCATCATGACCTCCCGACCCTCCCCCCCCACGCTGCTACTCCTCATCGCCAGCACCCTGCTCCTCAACCCGACCACCCGAGCGGGCGACATCGAATACGGCGAAATGGCCGGCTACCTCATCGTCCCCAATAACGCCGTGGACGAAACCTACAACGCCGGATTCTCCCTCTACGCCGCCGCCTGGCCCCTCGTCCAAAACTACCCCGGCAACGAGTTTCAAACCGGCCTCTTCGGCACCTGGATGCACCCCCACTACGACACCAAACCCACGGAACAACTCTACTCCGATATCGAAGGCGGCCTCGGCTGGTGGCGCGATACGCGCTTCGCCACGGAAACCCCCAAGTTCATCATGGGCGGTGTCACGGTCAATTTCGCCACCTGGGCCAATGGCCCCGGCGCCGGCAAAGGCCGCGACTGGTCCAACCCCAACGGTAAATACGGCGTCGCCCAGCTCAGCCCCTGGGTCCTCTGGCCCCCCGATGGCCTCAACCTCAAGCAAGGCACCAGCGGCGAACTGTTCGGCTATGGCTACCTCCCCCTCCCGCTCACGGAACCCAAAACCACCACCGCCGGCAAACCCATCCCCACCGGCAACCAATGCTGGACGCTCTTCCTCAATACGGAAAACTTCAAAGGCCCCCTCACGTTCTTTACCCCGCACTTCTGGGTCGAACCCACTCTCGACCAACCCCGCCTCGCCGGCATGTTCCTCGATACCCGACCCTCCGAGTCCGGTCGCCCCCTCCAAATGGAAACCCAACATATCCCCGCCGCTCTCGCCTCAGATCACCAGGGCAATGCCTACGCCCGCGTCGCACCCACCTCCTTCCCCGCCGATGCCAACGGAAACTCCACCACCGTCCACCAAATCACTTCCTACTCCAAAAATGCACTCTGGACCGATGTAGAAGCCTGGTTCAAAAGCGGCTCACCCGCCAATTCCGAGATCCAAACCCAGGCCAGCAAACTCCATACCTTCAAACCCGGCGGCTATGCCACGTGGCGAATCTACGCACCCAATACTCCCAAGGAAGAACGCGCCTCGATCGATTGGACCTCCTTCGCCACCCCCACGGTGCATAACCCCTCCACCTATGGCTTCAAATGGAATCAACAAATCACCACCCAATCCACCAACGGAAAACTCATCACTCTCCCCCAATTCTACCGACTCGATAAAAGCGGGAAGGAACCACGCTGGATCCCCATCCAACCCGACGAGGTCCCACCCGAAACCGGCCTCGCCTCCATCAGCTTCCCCACCCCGGAACAACCCCCCGCCGAGCCCTACATCACCCCGGAAGAACCCGACAGCTCCTGGAAACAACCCGGCCCCGCCGCCGGCCCCTTCACCACCACGCTCGGTGACGGCAGCACGGTCACCTATGCCTGGTACCGCTTCGCCGATCAACCCGCCCTCCTCAACGCCGACCTCACCAAAGAACAACGCGAACAACTCCAACACCGCGTCGAACTCCTCCACCAACACTGGACCAAAGACCGCACCTACCTCCCCCCTCCCACCACCGGAACACTCGCCAGCCTCGACCCCGCCCTCCTCGTCACCCCACCCAAAGGCCTCGAAATCGGCTACGTCCCCATCGTCACCAGACAAGCCGCCTCACGCTAAACCCACCATTCCCACCATGAAAACCCTCTCCACTGCGCTCATCACTCTCCTCACCACACTCCTCCTCCCCAACCAAACGCTCGCCGATTGGGAACGCCCTGGACCGACGGCACCACCACGCTCTGGCAATTCAGCTTCGACCCCGCCAAAGGCAAACCCTTCTTCCACCCCCTCGCCCCCGCCGGAAAACCCTCCCTCACCAACTTCCGCCCCGCCGATCACCCCTGGCACTACGCCCTCTGGTTCTCCTGGAAATACATCGACCACCCCCAATCCCAAAACCACATCAACTACTGGGAAGAAAACAGCGACGGCAAAGCCCAGGGCCGTACCCGATGGGAAACGCCCTCCATCGAAACCCAATCCGACGGCAGCGCCACCATCCGCATGAACCTCTCCTACATCCATCCCTCAGGCAAAACCGCCCTCACAGAACAACGCACACTCCTCGTCTCTGAACCCACCCCCAACGGCAGCTACACCATCCACTGGACCGCCACCTTCACCGCTGCCGATGAAGACCTCATCCTCGACCGCACCCCCATGCCCGACGAACCCCGCGGACAAGTCAACGGCGGCTACGCCGGCCTCAGCGCCCGCATGGCACCCCTCCCCACAACCATGTCCGTCATCACCACCTCCAGCCCCGTCGAATCGTTCTCGCGCAACCGCGCCCGCCCCAAAGCCTCAGCCGTCGCCTGTAACTTCACTCTCAATTCCCAGGACCTCGGCAGCCTCACCTTCTGCTCCCACCCCGATAACACCACCGAAACCGCCGACTGGTACATCATCGATTCCCAGGCCATGCCCTTCATCTGCCAGGCCATCCTGGCGCCCGAACCCAAAGCAGTCCCCGCCCACACCTCCTTCACTCTCCGCTACCAAATCACCGTCAGCCCCACCGCCACCTCCCCAGCCCAACTCCAACAAATCCTCCAGTCCTTCAACCCCTGAATCTCGCGAACATCGGGAACCATAGCATCCCACCATCCATCTTTTTGCCTCCCCAATGTTTTTGCCTGAACCCCGCCTCCCCCCACATTCAGCAAACCAACATCCCCTCACCAACCCCATTCGCGTCCATTGGCGTCCATTCGCGGTCAACAACAGAGGTCAGGAGTCAGGAGTCAGGAGTCAGGAGTCAAAAGCCATCACCCGCCCCAACCACACAGCAAGCATTCGCGTCTATCAGCATCCATTCATGGCCAGCAAACTCAGCTATTAGCGTCCATTCGCGTCCATTCGCGGTCAAAAGCTCCCATCCCAATTCGCGTCCATTGGCGTCCATTCGCGGTCGCAACACCACATCCCCTTCGCGTCCATTGGCGTCCATTCGCGGTCGGAAAGTTCCCCTCCCATTCGCGGTCAGGAAGAGGAATAGCTAGGTTGCACGAAACCCCCAACCTAGCTATGCCTTCCCACGTGAAACGACTGCTCCTGGTCTCCCCCCTCGCACCAGAAAGCCTGCTCGGCGCCAGCTTCTACTTCCGCCTCCCCTGCTTCAGCCTCCTCCGCCTCGCCGCGCAAACCCCCAAAGACTGGGACGTCACCATCATCGACGAAAAGGTCGAACCCCTCGACCTCAACATCGATACCGACGTCGTGGGCATCACCGCCATGACCTGTTCGGCTCCCCGGGCCTACGAGATCGCCCGGCATTTCTCCGCGCGCGGCATCCCGGTGATCATGGGCGGCATCCATGCCACCAGTCTGCCGGAGGAAGCCCTGCAGTATTGCACCAGCGTCGTGGTCGGCGAAGCCGAGAACCTCTGGCCCGAAGTCCTCGAAGCTGCCATGAACCGCTCGCTCAAACCCGTCTACCGTCACCACGACAAACTCCCCTCACTCCGAAACCTCCAACCTCTCAATTGGCAAAGCCTCCAACCCAAACACTACCTCCCCGTCCACTACGTCGAAACTACCCGCGGTTGCCCTTTGGACTGTGAGTTCTGTGCCGTCACCACCTTCTTCGGCGGCAGCTATCGCAACCGTCCCCTCCCCGATGTCATCACGGAACTCGACCACCTCCGCCCCTTCGAAAACGCGCTCCTCAAAAACGTGCTCTTCTTCGTCGACGACAACATCGTCAGCAACCGCTCCTATGCCCGCCAGCTCCTCAGCCACCTCGCCGAACGCAACATCCGATGGCTAGGCCATGCCTCAGTCAACATCGCCAAGGACCCAGATATGCTCCAGCTCTGCCAGAAAAGCGGATGCATGGGCCTGCTCATCGGCTTCGAATCCCTCTCCCCAGAAACCATGCGCTCCATCGGCCGCAAAAGCCGACTCCAACACAACTACCTCGACGCCATCCACCGTATCCATGACCACGGCATCGGCATCGATGGCTCCTTCGTCTTCGGCTTCGATACCGATGACCCCGACGTGTTTGCCCGCACGCTCGACTTCGTCACGCTCGCCGGAATCGAGGCCCCTTACTTCTCCATCCTCACCCCCTATCCGGGAACTCGACTCTACGAACGCATGGCCCGCGACCAGCGCATCACCTGCACCGACTGGACCCGCTACGACACCAGCCATGTCGTCTTCCAACCCCTCACCATGTCCCCGAATCAACTCCTCGAAGGCTATTGGAATACGTTCCAAGCCACTTACTCACCCAAAGGCATCGCCGACCGGCTCCGCAACACCACCGCCCCCAAAGACTTCTTCTACCCCATGAACCTCGGCTTCCGCTTCTCCATCGAAGAACGCCTCCGCAACACCCACCTCACCGCACAAAACTAGCCCCCCCGGGAGACCGGAGGTCAGGAGTCAGGAGTCAGGAGTCAGGAGTCAGGAGTCAGGAGTCAGGAGTCAGGAGTCAGGAGTCAGGAGTCAAAAGCCATCACCCGCCCCAACCACACGGCAAGCATTCGCGTCTATCAGCATCCATTCATGGCCAGCAAACTCAGCTATTCGCGTCCATTCGCGTCCATTCGCGGTTGGAAAGCCCTCATACCAATTCGCGTCCATTGGCGTCCATTCGCGGTTGGAAAGCTCCCATCCCTATCCGCGTCCGTTAGCGTCCATTCGCGGTCAACAACAGAGGTCAGGAGTCAGGAGTCAAAAGCCATCACCCGCCCCAACCACACGGCAAGCATTCGCGTCTATCAGCATCCATTCATGGTCAGCAAACTCAGCTA
>JBJOII010000049.1:0-27816 GCA_046047235.1 Verrucomicrobiota bacterium
ATGTGCGCCGAGTGAGTAGTCCCCCAGCAACACGTCTGGTTGATGCTCATCCAGTTCGGCCAGTGTGATTGCGCCTGTTGCAACGGCAACCACCTTCAGATTGCCTGAGCGCGCTGCCGTGATATCGAGGACTGTGTCACCGACGATGGCGGTGCGCGCGAGCGTTGGAGCATTGAGGGTGCGCACTGCTTCGGCTACTAAATCCATCCGTGTTGCGTAGTCGCGTCCGTAGAACCCATCCTCAATATCGAAGAACTCGATCAGTCCTGCCGAGCCAACCTTTGCTTCAGCTCGTTTCGGGGTGTTGCCGGTGAGGAGGCGATTGTCTGCACCGATCTCGGCCAGGTGCGCGAGCACATCGTGAACCCCGGGAATCGCGTTGGCTGGATACGTGGCCAAGTCGCTGTGCGTGATGACATCGAGGTGGTCGAGGGCTGCATTAACGACGTCAGCATCCGGCTCGGTATGAGCGGTCACGATCTCGGTGATGATTTGCCGATCGGTCTTACCGATTCCCGGTGGAACGGGATCAGCGGCAACGCCGAGGGTCAGGTGGACCGCGTGTGCGTGCCGGTCTCGCTTGGCAGGTGCGTGCTCGATCAGTGTTCCATCGATATCCCAGAGGAGGAGCAGCGTATGGAGCGAGGGGGGTTCGTGGTTGTTGAGGGCTTTTTCGATGGCGAGGGAGACGCGTTCGAGGAGGAGGGGGATACGGGAGATGGGGTGCCATCCGAACTGGACGGGGCTGAGGTCGACGAGCCATTCCTTTTTCTTGGGGCTGAGGACGCGAAGGAAGAAGTGGAGATCGGGAGACCAGAGGATTTCGCATTTATAGCCGAGGCCGGCGAACACCCGTTGGCCGGCGACACTGACGAGGTCACAGATCCGGGGGTATTCCTGCCATTCGCCGCGGGTTTTCTGGACGAGGTTTTGAGTGATTTCGGCGACTTGGCTGAGTCGTCGTTCGAACTGGTCTTCCTGGACCGGGGTCAGTGTATTCATGGCCCGTTGTTCCACGATCTCGAGAACATCGCGGGTGAAGATGGGCGGGCCGCTGGTAATGTTTTCGGGGGTGAGCGGTACGAGTTTGCGTCCGGGGTGGAGGTAGAGCGTTTCGAGTTCCGGGTGTTGAGCGGCGGCTTGGGGAGAGATGACGAGCGTGTCTTGCCGGAAGGCCTGGGGTGGTTCGAGTGGGGTCATGATATCGGCCAGAGTGCTCCAGCTGAAGTAGGAGGCGCCGAGACCCTTTCCGGTGAAGGGGTCGTAGTATTCCCAGTAGCCTTCTTTTTGGACGAGCTGCTTGCTTTTTTCGACGAGGGTGGCGGCGATATCGAAGTATTCGTAGGCTTGGAGGCCGCGGGCGAGCAGCCAGTGCATGTTGATCCAGATGGGGCCGCGCCAGTAGCGGTGCCGGTCGAATCCTTCACTGCGGTAGGAGGTGCTGGGGACGCCGAGGTGGTAGTAGAATTCCCGTCGGTCCATGAGGTGTTCGACGAGCGATTCGGCCATGGCGGGTGAGGCGGCCTGGGCGTAGAGCGGGGCGAATCCGCCGATCGTTTTGACTTTGACGGCTTCGTTTTTGGTTTGGTCGAGGCTGTAGAAGAATCCGTCTCCGGCGTTCCAGCAGTGGGTTCTCAGGGCATCGCGGGTTTGGTTCGCCCAGGATTCGAAGAGCCTTTGGTCTTTGGGATGGTTGAGCACCCAGGCGAGCACCGAGAGATCGTGGTTGGCGCGGGCCCAGATGGAATTGAAGAGGACATCAGCGAGCTTGAACGGGGAGGTTTGGAGCATGGACGACTGGTCCCATCCGACGTTCCGGAAGTGGTGAACGAGTCCCCAATAGAAGTTGTAGTAGTCGTCTGTGGGGCGTTGCCAATGGGGGACGCGCTTGGTGTCGGCGCGGCTGGGCGGCACGAAGTCCTTGGGTAGGTGATTGGCGAGGAAGTCGTCCTTGGGTCCGTCGAACTGGGGGCTGTTGTCCATGCCGCTTTCCCAGGGGTGGAGGATGGAGACGAGGCCGATGTTGTCGGGGTCGCGGACGGACTTAAGCCAATGATGGAACTTTTTGATTTTGGGGTAGAGGTATTGGAGGAGTTTGAGGTCGTTGGTTTTGGCGAAGACGATGCGGGTGGCGGAGGCGACGAGGGGTGGTTGCGTGATGCCGGAGTAGGGGCCTCCGGTGCCGTAGTCTGAGGGGTTGGGGCGGTAGCGCTTTGAGTCGACCTCGGGATTGAAGACGATGTGGGGGAGCATGCCGTCGGGGCGCTGGCTATGGACTGCGGCGCGCAGTTCGCGGGCGGCGAGTTCGGGGCGCAGGTAGGCGAGAATGACGGCGTGGAAGCAGGCATCCCAGAGCCAGAGGTGAGGATATTGGCCGGCGGAGGGGACGATGAATGATTTGGAGTTGTTGAAGTCGAGAAGTTCCAGTGGAGACCGCATGATCCGGACACCATCCCATCATGGGGTGGTGGGCTCAAGCGTTGATGGCCTTGGAGTGGAGTTCGCGGTGTTGAATCTGGTCATTTTGCGTCCCTGGGAGTGTCGCAGCGTGGGTTCGCCATCCTGAAGGCTGGAGCGGTTTGTCAGCGGGTCCAGGCGGGTGCGGGTGCGGTGAGATTGAAGACTGGATCTCCGGCGAGGTAGATGACGGCGCTGACCACCAGGATTCCGAGCAGGTTGAGGACGAGGCCTGCGACGGCCATTTGTCGGACCGTGATCCAGTTGCTGCTGAAGACGATGGCATTGGGCGGCGTGGCGACCGGGAGCATGAAGGCCATGGAGGCGGAGAACGTGGCGGGGATCATGATGAGCATGGGGTGGATGGATTGGGCGACCGCGGCGGCGGCGAGGATGGGGAGGACGAGCTGGGTGCTGGCGGCGTTGGAGGTGAGTTCCGTGAGGAAGGTCATGAGGAGGCAGGTGAGGAGGACGACGGCGAGTGTGGGGGTATGGGAGAGTGACCCGAAGAAGGTCTGGGCGACCCAGCTGGAGAGGCCGGAGTCCTTGAATCCTGCGGCGAGTGCGAAACCTCCGCCGAAGAGGAGGATGATGCTCCACGGGACACGGGCGAAGATGTCGGCGGAGAGGAGGGGTCTGTGTTGGTGTTGCTTGCCGGCGGGGATGAAGAACAGGAGCAGCGACATGAACACGGCGACCGTTCCATCGTCGATGAGTTTTGGGTTATGGAGGAGGTTGCTCCAGCCGGGGATCGTGAAGGAGCCGAGATCGATTGGGGCACGGAAGGTCCAGAGGAGAGCGGTGGCGGTGAAGATGGTGGCGACCGCTTTTTCTTCCCGGGTCATGGGACCGAGTGCGGCGTGTTGTTGGTGAATTTGGGAACGGTCGACCTGGATATCGGGGTGGGGTTTATAGATGACTTTTGTGAGCACGAACCAGGCGAGCAGGAGCATGGAGGCGGCGATGGGGACACCGAGGAGGCACCACGAGGCGAACGTAACGGGGGGTGCATCGGGAAAGGTGCTTTCGAAGATGACCTTAAAGATGAGGTTGGGAGGTGTGCCGACGAGCGTGGCGACACCTCCGATGGAGCAGGCGTAGGCGATACCGAGCATGAGGGCGGTGCCGAGGGAGGCGGTCTTGTCGCGTCCCCAGCGGTCTTCAAGGCCGGAGAGTATGGCCATGCCGACGGGGAGCATGGCGACTGCGGTGGCGGTATTGGAGATCCAGGCGGAGAGGAGGGCGCAGGCGGTCATGAAGCCGAGGACGAGGCGGGACGGGCTGTTGCCGAAGTATTGGAGTGTTCTGAGGGCGATACGGCGGTGGAGGTTCCAGCGTTCCATGGCGAGGGCGATGAGGAAGCCGCCGAGGTAGAGGAAGATGGTGGAGTTGATGTAGTAGGGGGCGATTTCTTTGCTGCTGGTGATGCCGAGCAGGGGGAAGAGCACGAAGGGGAGGAGAGAGGTGGCGGCGAGCGGGGCGGCTTCGGTGATCCACCAGACGGCCATGAGCGTGGCGATGGCGGCCATGGGGCCGAGGGCTGGCAGGTCGGGGTTTGGGTGGAAGAGCAGGACGATCAGCGCGAAGAGGGACAGGCCGAGGATGAAGCCGAGCCAGCGGGTGGGACGACGGGGTGCGGCATTGGCGGTCATGGTGTGTGTAGCTGGAGCGTGGTGGGTTTGTGGCACGGCGTGGTGTTGGGCGACAAGCAAAAGGGGCTTGTGGGTTGAACCGGGGTCCGGAGGTGGTTAAAAGGTGGGCGTTCCTGCAACGACAACCAAAACTGCTATTTCCGGTTTATCATGAGACATCTGATTTTAGCCATGGGTCTTGCTCTCGGGTTGGGGAAGCTTTTCGCCGTCGAGTCCGTGCCGTCCACCGTGAACGTGGAGCGGATTGCTGGGGGCAAGCCGAGAAGCGTGGTCTTCATTCTGGCGGATGATCATCGGTATGACGCGATGAGTTTCATGGGGCACCAGTTTGCGCGGACGCCTCACATGGATGCGCTGGCGGCGAGCGGGGTCCACCTGAAAAATGCCATGGTGACGACTTCGTTGTGTTCGCCGAGCCGGGCCTCGATTTTGACCGGGCTTTATACCTTTAGGCATCGGGTGATTGACAACAACCGACGGGTGCCGGAGGGGACGTTGTTTTTCCCGCAGTATTTGCAGGCGGCGGGGTACAAGACGGCGTTTATTGGCAAGTGGCACATGGGCGGGGAGTCAGATGCTCCTCGGCCGGGTTTTGATCATTGGGTCAGTTTTCGTGGTCAGGGCAACTACCTGCCTCCGAATCCGAACTACACGCTGAACGTGGACGGGAAGCGGGTGAAGCAGAAGGGTTACATTACCGATGAACTGACTGACTATGCGGTCGATTGGCTGGAGCAGCAGGATCCATCGAAGCCCTTCTTTTTGTATCTGTCGCACAAGGCGGTGCATGCGAATTTTACACCGGCGGAGCGGCATGCCGGCAGCATGCGGGGTCTGCCGTTTCGGAGGCCGGAGACGGAGTTGTCCACGCCGACGAACCGGTTGTCCCCGCGTTGGTTGCGGGATCAGCGCAACAGCTGGCACGGCGTCGACTTTCCGTATCACAGCGAGCTGAACATTGAGGATTACTACAAGAGCTACTGTGAGACCCTGTGCGCGGTGGACGACAGTGTGGGGAGGGTGATGGCGCAGCTGGACAGGATGGGGGTGGGTGAGGAGACGCTGGTGATCTACATGGGGGACAATGGTTTCATGTTTGGGGAGCATGGTTTGATTGACAAGCGGGTGGCCTATGAGACGTCCATTCGGGTGCCGATGTTGATGCGTTGTCCGGAGTTATTCCGCGGGGGGACAGTAGTGGACGAGGTGGTGGCGAACATTGATGTGGCGCCGACCGTGATGGAGGCCATGGGGTTGAGGACGCCGCGGCACATGGACGGTTCCAGTATTATCCCGTTGGGGCAAGGGAAGCCCGTGCAGTGGAGGGATGCATTTCTTTACGTCTATTACTGGGAGAAGAACTTTCCGCAGTCGCCGACCGTGTTTGCACTGAGGGGGGATCGTTACAAATACATCACCTATTACGGGTTATGGGATTGTGACGAGTTGTATGATCTGCAGGAGGATCCTGGGGAGACCCGTAATTTGCTGTATCAGCCCGAGTACCAGAACTTGGGCAAGGAATTGGAAACGAAGCTGTATGCGATGATGGAGGAGATGGGGGGGATGTCGATTCCCTTGAATGCGCCCCGGGGTGGGTCACAGAACAAGCGGTTGCAGGGGCGCGGAGGTCAGGAAGCCTCGTGGTTTCCGGAGCCTTTGGTTGTACCTGAGCCGGTGAACCGAAATGCCCAGTGACTCTGGAGTCGGGGGGGCTTCGGGAGTATCGCTGGGGGTATGCCGTGTGGAGCAGGGCCTGAGGCGTCAACGGTTTGTTTGGGGGGTAATGGCTTGTCGGGTGTGTGGCAATGGGGTAGGCAGACCGGCCTATGTTTCGTGAGAGCTTGCAGTCTGTTTGGATGCGGCGGTGCTGGTGTGTCGTTTTTCTCGGTGGTTTTACCCTGGCTGGATTGGCGCAGTTGGCGCCCGTTGCGGGGCAGTCCCGCACGGCTGCCGGGGGGGGCGGGAGTCTGACTACGGGAGGGTTGAATGATCCGCTGGTTATTGGCCGGATGCGGGAGGCGTTGCTCCCGTATCTGGACCAGGGGGTTGTGCTGGCGGACCCTGTGGATGCGCTCCCTGGGAAGCCCGGTCGGGTGATTATGCCTGGAGTGGTGGATTTACGGAGGCGGGCAGGGGAGCAGGTTCGCGTGAGGGTGAGGCCGGATGCAGGGACCCCGCGGGAGATCAGCGGGGGCATATTGGAGACTTCCGTGGGGCTGCAAAGAAACGCGCTGGCGCCGGGGTTAGCGGCGGCGTGGAGATTCCTCGAGACTAACCGGGGATTGTTGCGATTGTCGGCGCCAGCGGAGGAGTTGGCGTTGGTGGAGGACGTTTTGGACGGTTTGGGACGGCGGCATTTGCGGTTTGAGCAGCGTTATCGGGGGTTGGAGGTGTGGCCGGGTGAACTGAGCGTGCATTTAAACCCGGAGGGGGATGTGGATCGGATGAATGGTGCGTATGTGCCGACTCCACGCGGTGTAGCGATGGAGCCGGAGTGGACGGCGGGAGAGGCCATGGCTGCTGCAATGGCGAGCTTGGGTTGTGGGGGGGGCGTGGAGGCGGGTGATGCGGAGTTGATTGTTTACGGGCCGATGGGGGGGCGTTCGAGATTAGCGTGGAAGTTTGATGTGGGGCTGGCTGTGGATGATGTTCGCACGTGCGTGGTGGATGCGGTGAGTGGCGTTCTGCTGCTGGATTTGCAGCGGGTGTGTCATGCGGCGGAGAAGGGATCGGGGGTGGATGGGCTGGGGCGGGTGCGGGAGCTGGATGTATGGAATGAGGGGGGGCGTTTTGTGCTGGTGGACACAAGCAAGCCGATGTTTGACCCGACTTCAGACCCGATGGATTGGGCTGGGGTGCGTGGGGCGATTGTGGTTCTGGACGCCGAGAATACGCCACCAACGAGCCAGCCGGACGTGGAGCCGAGCGTGCTTGTATTGAGCGGTTCCCCGGATGCGTTCTCGGGATGGAATCCCGATGCGGTTGCGGCGGCTTATGGGTTGTCGCAGACCTACGATTACTATCTGGAGTTACATGGGCGGGACTCCTTGGACGGGGAGGGGGGATCGATAGGGGCTTTGGTGCGGTATGGCGCGGGATATGGGAATGCGTTTTGGAGCAATGCTGATCAGGCCATGCTGTTCGGCGACGGATTTCCCCAGGCCTTGGATGTGACAGCTCACGAGTTGACCCACGGGGTGATATTTTCCACGGGGGACAGTGGGATTTTGAACTACCACCAACAGCCGGGCGCTTTGAATGAGGCGCTGGCTGATATTTTCGGAGAGATGGTCGTTGAGTATTCGGAAGGGGCGGTGGACTGGAAGATTGGTACGGACGCACCGACAGGCGTGCTGAGAGATCTGGCTCGTCCTGATGCTGCAGTGTACCGATCAGACCAAGGATCCTTTGCCTTTCCGGCCAAGATGAGCGAGTTCGTTTTGTTGCCGGACTCGCAGAGCTCCGATCATGGCGGTGTCCACTTGAACAGCACGATCATTGGCCATGCTTTCTGGTGGCTTGCCGAAGGGGGGGATCAGCCGATTGGAACAGGGGATGCCGGGGCGATCTTTTATCGGGCCATGACCATACATCTGCACAAGGAGTCACAGTTTATTGATATGCGACTTGCGTGTCTGGCGTCTGCGGAGGAGTTGTTCGGCGCAGGTTCGGTACAATATGCGTCGACAGCGGGCGCGTTTGATCGGGTAGAGATATTTGATAGGCCCAGCTCTGTGCGGCCGGCGCCGATTGGTGCGGTAGCAGGTGCGGACGCCGTCCTATATCTGGCGGCCCAGTCCAATGGGGTCTCGGGCACGGTTGAAGGTCCCTACGTGTATCGGCATGAAAGTGCGCTGGGCGATGCCGAAGGCGGAGTGGTGATGGAACTGGGTAAGGCGCCTGGCTACGGACGGATATCCGTGGCTGGAGATGGGGCTTTGGCCTTGTGCGTGACAGAGGACCATGATGTTGCACTATTCCCGACGGCAGCGCCTGGCGGGCAGAACGTAAGCTATCTCTCGCTTCCTGGTAGTGTTTGGTCAGCCGCGGTTTCCCCTGACGGGCAGCGTTTTGCCTATGTGTTGCTGGGAATTGACGGGGAGCCGATGAATCAGATCGTGGTATACGATGCGCTGTCTGATACCAGCAGGGCGTACGAGTTGTATCTGCCGAGGACGGAGGGCGGGGGGCTGGATGTTGTTCGATACGCGGATGCGTTGGAGTTTACCCCGGATGGAGAATCCTTGTTCTACGACGCCTGCTCGGAGGCGCTGGCGCAGGATGGAGAGGGGACGGTGCAGTGGGCGATTTTTTCCCTGGATTTGGCGACAGGGAGCATCCTGAGCAGATTCACTCCCTCACCGGGTGTGGACGCATTGAATCCTGCCTTGGGGAATCGGAGGCCTGAACTCATGGCGTTTGAGCTGCGAGACCGGGCGAACGGCTGGACCAGCATTTGTGCGGCCGACCTGTACGTTGGGGCTTTTGGGTCAGTGGGCTTAGTACAAGGCGATGCAGGGACTCGTCCATGCTATGTCGGGGACGACTCGGCCCTGGTCTATACCTTTCCGGACGCGAGTTCGCGGTCGGGTTATTCCCTGGTGGTCAGGGACGTGGGGGTCGACGGGTTTACGCCCGTGGGTGCGATGACGTTGTGGTTGCCAGATGCTGCGTTGGGCACCGTCTATCGCCGGGGAGATTTTGTGGGGCGCAACGAGTTGCCCGAGCAGACCACCGACCTCCATTTAGTGGGGGATTTCTGGGTGGCTCCGGTGGAGGCGGTATTGACATCGGAGGCAGTGGATCCGGACGGGAGCATTGCGCGGGTCGATTTCTATTTGGGTTCTGAACTGGTGGGCAGTGATTCGGAAGCGCCTTACGAGGTAACTGTCTCCGGTTTGGAGGCGGGGGAGTGGCAGTTTGTGGCGCGGGCTGTGGATAACCTGGGTGCGATGTCGGACAGCGCGCCGTTGGTGATGACAGTGATGGATCCTGCTGCGCCGCCGCGTATGGATGCGGTCCAAGTTTCAGGGAGTGGGCAGTTGGACTTTTCTGTGAATGGTGTACCTGGGCAGACGGTGGAGCTGCAGGGATCGGGTGATTTGGTGAACTGGACCACAGTGGCCGACTGGGTTTTGGGGAGCGGGCCGGTGAGTTACAGCGAGGCGATCTCGAGGGAGTCTGCCCCGCGGTTTTACCGGCTGGTGGTGCCTTAGCAGGTCGGGTGTGTGTGGCCTCTAATTCTTGAGTGTAATGGAATTGGAGGCGGCGATTGGAGAGGTCGGCAGGGGACTTTGAAGCCTGAGGAGGGGGCAGGCACTGGTGGCGAGGCGGTAGGGCTTCCCTGGCCAGGCCTTCCCGGCGGATCCATTGCCGAGCCGGGTGATGAGGGAATCCAATTGCACGGCGCGGGGGGATGTGATTGGTTACTGGCATGCCCATGTCCCTGAGGTTCGCTCAGGCTATATGCGTTTTCTGGCTGGTTGTTTTGGAGGCCGCGCCCCGTCTTGAGTTGGTTCCAACCCCTGGGGGAAAGTGTGTTTTGAGCTGGCAGGGTTCGGGTGTGTTGGAGCGGGCTCAAGATTTGGGAGGCGTGTGGGAAGTTGTTGGGGGTGCGATGAGTGGATGGGAGCTGGAACCGTTAGGGGAGAGTTGGTTTTTTCGGGTTAGGGAGGAGGTGGTCCAGTTCGGGGTGGTGAACGGGGATTTCGAGGACGGGCCGGGGGTGGGTTGGTCGCAGGATCCTGGCAATATGATCTATACAGCGGAGGAGCTCGGGGTGGCGCCTTACTCGGGTAACTACGCAGCCTGGGTGGGTTTTCAGCCGGATTCCCGGCGATGGTCGACGTTGAGTCAGGTGGTGAGCCTGCCATCGACGTGGCCGATCTACTTGAACTTTGCGCTTTGGCTGTATTCTGAGGAGCTTTGTGATCCGCCGTGGTGGGACACCTTTGGGGTGTATGTGAATGGATACGCGCTGGAGGAGAACTCACACCTATGTCAGGGGAACACGGGTGGGGATGGCTGGAGGAGGGTAAGTCTGGATCTTACTCCGTATGCCGGTCAGACCGTGCAGCTGGTGTTCGAGATTTCATCGATCGATGCCTTGGCCAGCGTGGCTTTGATCGACCGGATCTTTTTGAGTGATGCGACGTGGTAACCGCCCGGTATGCCGCAGGGAAGATGGGAAGAGGATACCTGTCGAACTGAGGCATGCGGGCTTACGAGAGGTTGGAGGAGCCATGAAGAAGCAGGAGCGATTGCAGTTATTGATTATCGGGTGTCTGGCGAGTTGTTGGCTCGCCGGTATACCGGGTCTGGCTTCGGGGGTGCAAGTGACCCCGTTGCCTCCGGGAAGCTGGCAGAGGAGTGTGGGTAGTGCGGGATGGTCGGCGGGGGGGCTGGGGGATCCTGTTTCCCTGGCGCGGATGCGACAGGCTTTGTCCGGGCAACTCGCGGGAGCGGGGGTGTCTACCCATCCCATGGCGGCGTTGCCGGGGAAGCCTGGTTCGGCGGTTATGCCGGGGTTGGCGCAGTTACGGATGAGTGCGGGGACGGGGGTGCGGGTCCGGATACGGCCGCAGACGGGGACACCGGCGGAGATTTCCGGAGGTATCCTTGAGGCGGCTGTGGGAGGGTTGCGGCAGAGTGCCTTGGCGCCGGGACTGGAGGTGGCGGGGCGATTTCTGCAGGTCAACCGCGGGTTGTTGAGGCTGGAGGATCCGTCGGCTGAGCTTGGGCTGGTTGAGAACGTGGTGGATGCCTTGGGTCGACGGCATTTGCGGTTTGAGCAGCGGTATGGGGGGTTGGAGGTATGGCCTGGTGAGTTGAGCGTGCATTTGACGTCTGGCGGCGACGTGGACCGCATGAACGGGGCGTATATTCCGACGCCACGTGGGGTGGGGCTTGAGCCGGTGTTGAGTGCGGCGGAGGCCGTCTTGCGGGCTCGCGAGGCGGTTGGGGTATTGGGGGAGGTTGTGACTAGCGAGCCGGAGTTGATTGTGTACGGGCCACTGGCGGGTTCACCGGCGTTGGCCTGGAAATTTGAACTCGAGTTGGCGGTGTATGACGTGAGGGTTTGCGTGGTCGATGCCATGGGGGGTGAGGTTCTGTTGAACATGTCACGGATTTGTCATGCTGCAGAGGCCGGTTCTGGAGTGGATAGCTTGGGGCAGACCCGGTCTTTGAACGTGTGGAACGATGGTGGGACCTACCTGATGGTGGATGCGAGCAAGCCGATGTATGACGGGACATCGGCGCCCCCGGATCTGGAGAAGATTCGGGGCGGGATCGTGATACTGGATGCGAGGAACACGCCGGCGACGAGCGATCCACAGCAGGTGGACCAGCTTTTCCACAGCACATCGGGTAGTGCGACCAGCGGTTGGGTGCCGGACGCGGTGAGCGCGGCCTTTGGGTTGTCGCAGACTTATGACTATTACCGGCAGGTTTATGGACGGGACTCCCTGGACGGCAAGGGCGGAACGATAATTGGCATCGTCCGGTTTGGGGTGAACTTTCCGAATGCCTTCTGGAGCGGGAAGGCGATGTTCTTTGGGGACAACTTTACGCGGTCGATTGACGTGACCGGGCATGAGTTGACGCACGGGGTGATCAGCAACACGGGGGACGGGGGGATTTTGACGTATCACAATCAACCCGGGGCATTGAACGAGTCCATGGCGGATATTTTTGGCGAGATGGTGGAGCATTTCACTGCTGGCACGGCGGATTGGTTGAAGGGGGATGAGCTGGAGGGGGATCCCATCCAGAACTATGCGGATCCCAACAGCTTGAAGCAGGGGCCTTACACCAATCCGGCGCGCATGAGTCAGTTTGTGCAGTTGCCGGATAGTCCGCAGGCGGACAATGGCGGGGTGCATATCAACAGCAGCATCATCAACCATGCCTTCTGGCATTTGGCAGTCGGTGGTCCGCAGGCGCTCGGCGTGCCGGATGCCAGTCGTATATTTTATCGGGCGATGACTACGCATCTGCAGAAGGAGTCGCAGTTTATCGACATGCGGCACGCTTGTTTGGCGTCTGCGGAGGAGTTGTTTGGTGCAGGCAGTGGGCAGGTTGCATCGACGGGAGCTGCGTTTGACTGGGTGGAAATTTTTGATGCTCCGGCGCCGCAGGAGCCGGCGCCGCTGCCGCAGGTGGATGCACCCGATGCTGCTTTCTTCCTCTCGTACCTCTATGACGACTTCTGGCAGGTATTGGACGGACCCTATCTGGTTCGAAAGGATCCTTCCTTGGGGGATGCTGGAGGCGGGGTCGTGATGAACACGTGGAAGTATCCGGCGCAGAGCCGGGTGTCCGTGACGGGGGATGGTTCCTACACGATTTATGTGACGGAGGATTTCGATTTGGGATTCATCGAGACGGCGGATTCGGAGGGGCAGACGGCGGACTGGCTGGGGGTTCCGGGGAGTATCTGGTCGGTGGCGATGTCGCCGGACGGTCAGCGCTATGCGTTTGTGTTGCTGGACCAGAGCGGCATGCCAACGAGTCAGATTACCGTTTATGATTACCTGACGGACAGTGCGCGCAGTCTGGACTTGTATGTGCCGTTGATGGACGGCGAGCGATTGGACATCGTGCAATTTGCGGATGCGATGGCGTTTCTGCCGGATGGCAACACGTTGGTTTACGACGCGTATTCGGAGTTTCGGACGGGGGATGGTTCCATTGTGGGCAGCTGGACCTTATTTGCGATGGACTTGGAGACGGGGAAAGTGGTGATGCTGATTGATTTGAGTGAGGGGATGGATTTTGCCAATCCGAGCTTGGGAAGGGTGCGTTCGCAACTGCTGACCTTTGAAGTGATAGACAAGGCCACGGGGCGGAGCGAGGTGTATGCGGCTAATCTGCAGACGGGCCAGACTGAGAAGCTGGACTTTGTCGGGGACAGTGGGGATTTGGGTTATCCGTGTTATTTGGGGGACGACTCGGCGATTGTGTATACCGTTCCTGATCCGAACACATGGACCGGCTATTCCCTGGCCATACGGGATGTGGCGGCGGACGGGATTACCCCGGCGGGGAATCCGGCGTTATGGATTCAGGATGGGGGCATTGGGGTGGTGTTTCGCCGGGGTGAGTTTGTGAGTGTGAACCAGCCACCGGAGGTGACAGTCAGCAGTCCATCCTCGGGTCAGGTCCTCGAGCCTCCGGCATCGCTGGATCTGTCTGCGCAGGCGAGCGATCCGGATGGGACCGTGGCGAAAGTGGAGTTTTTCGTAGGTTCCGAGTTGTTGGCGGTGGACAGCACCGCTCCTTATGCCATTTCCGTTTCGGGGATTCCCGAGGGCGAGTGGCGGTTTGTGGCGCGGGCGACGGATGCGCTGGGTGCGGTGACGGACAGTGCACCGATTACCGTGCGTGTGGCGGCCCAGAGTGTGGCGCCGGAGATAGGAGGTGTGAGGCTTACGACTGGCGGGGCACTGGAGTTTGAGGTTGCTGGCCTTGGGGTGGGAAGTGTGCACCTGCAGGCCTCAGCGGACCTCGTCGTGTGGACCACAGTGCAACAGCTTGCGGTAACAAACGGTCGGGTGGTGTTCTCTGAGGTGGTTTCAGGGGGGGCGGGTCCACGGTTCTACCGGATTGTGGTGCCGTAAAAGGGAATCCAACGCTGGGTGAATGCCTCTGGATGGTGGATTGTAGGCCGGTCCTCTTCCGTTGATTTGACTGGGTGAGGTACGGATTATTGGGACACGTGTCCCAATAATCCGTACTGCCTTCTGGGTGCTCGGAGGGCTAATCGGAGAACAAGTTTGCTCCGCAGAGGTTGTTTAGCAGGGAGCGATTCTCCTGGATATTGAGGAGTGCGGTGACTTTGTCATCGGGGCTCATCCGGCTTTCGTGGAGGCGGTATTTGACGAGTGAGTTGATGTGTTCGAAGTAGAGGCTGTTGACCAGTTTGACGAGGTCGTTGCGGGCTTTGGAGGAGTAGCGTTTTTCCTTGTTGATATCGACCTGTTCGGGGTCATAGACGAGCTTTCCGAGGTCCCACTCCACGAACGCGGCCGCGTAGCCATAGGTGCGGATGGAATCACTGAGGCGGAGGTCGTTTTGGGTGGTGATACCGTAGCGGTCGGTTTCTGAGACGATCACGGTTTCATCATACGGCAATTCGCGGGCGCCGCCGCCGACGCGGAGAGTGGGGAGGAGGTTGCGGGTGCGGACCTTTTTCTTCCACTCAGCGAGTTCATTCGGGTTGAAGTCGGCGTGTTTGATGGCGCTATCGAGGACGAGGTTGAGCGGGGGTTGTTCCTGCATGACCTCATTGATGATGGTTTTGGGGTCGACCGCGGAGGGTTGGTAGGTTGGGGTGGTATTTTGGCTGAGGATTTCCATGGGCCCCATGGAGAGGGACGTGAGGTTGATGGCTGGTGCTGGGGTTGTGGTTGTGAGTTGGACGGCGTTAGTGAGCAGCATGATCTGGGTATCTTCGCTCCAGTAGAGGGCGCCATTGAGACGGGGGTGGGGGGTAAGATGTTCGAGGGTCTCCTTGGACTCGTATAGTGAATGGGAGGTGGGGTTGTTGCCGATTTGGGTGAGTGAGATCCGGTTGTTCTTGAGACTCCAGATGTTGCCGGGCGTGGTTGGGTCGGCAGCTGTTTCGACTGCGGTGAAATCGGAGGGGCAGGGTTGGGTGCCGGTCATGCCGGGTTGGTTGATATCGATGATGGTGCATTCCGAGGCTGCGGGCAGCAGGACCAGGGCGGGGTCCATGGAGCAGGCGAAGCCGGTCTGGGCGGCGGCGGGGGTAGGGATTCGGATCCAGGATACGGAGCCTGGGGTTTGCAGGAGGAGGTGGTTTGGGGTTCTGAGGACGAGAGTGGCGTTATCGCCTCCGATGAAGCGGGCGGCATGGATGGGGTAGGAGTTTTCGGGGAGGTCGAGTTTCGTGAAGGATTCTCCGTAGTTGCGGGTGATCCAGGCGCCGGAGGGCCAGGCGAGGACGGCTTCCTTTCTGTCGGCGGGGTGGACGGTGATGCTGATGCAGTGGCCGGGGTTGGCGGGGAACTCCGGGAGGTCGCATTCCTGCCAGGTCAGGCCTTCATCCGAGGTGACAGCGGCGCCTTTGGAGTGGGCAACGTAAAGGACCTTGGATGATTTGGCATATCCGCTGATGCGCTGGATGATGCTCTGTGAGGGTGTGGAAGAATAGATTGGAGTCCAATCGTTCAGGGCGGGGTCGAAGCGGTAGATTGCGTGAGGCGTGGCGGCGTAGGGTTCATCGGAACGGGTGGGTGGAATGAAGAGGCTGGCGACTTCCTCCGGGAGCGGGGGGGGCGAATTGGGTGACCTGGGCAGTGGCGCTGTTGAGGGCCAGGTTGAGGCTGGCCAATGCCAGGAGCGTGTAGCGAGTTTGGATCGTCATGGGGTTTTAACTTTAAATCATTGCGCCTGCCCGGTTTGGGCGGCGATGGAGGCGGCTTGTTCTTCGGCGGCGGCGAGGTCACGGAGGCCGTCCTTGGCGTTGGCGTAATCGGGGTCGATGGAGAGAGCTTTTTCGAAGCTGTTACGGGCTGGGGAGAACTGCTTTTGGTAGAGCTGGCAGTAGCCGAGGTTTAGCCAGGCTTTCGTATATTGGGGATCGAGGCTGATGGCTTGCTGGTAGGCATCGGCGGCTTCACTGAAGAGGTCCTGGCGGCGGAGGGCGAGCCCGAGATTGTAGTAGGTTTTCGGGCTGGGATCAGCGGCGAGATTATCGCGATAGAATTGGACCGCGCGTTTGTTATTGCCGGATTTAGCGGCCTGGCGGGCGAGGTAATAGGTGATGCGGGGGTCTCGGGCTCCGCCTTGGTAGGCCTTTTCGTATACCCGATCCAATTCGTCTTGGCGTCCCAACTTCTCGAGATAATTGCCGGCGTAGATGGCGGTGGGATCATCGCCGGGTTGGAGGTCGAGGGCGCGGAGCATGGCGTTTAGGGCTGGTTCGTATTGTTCCTGTTGGGAGTGGGAGATCCCGAGGTTTTTCCAGGCGGCGAAGTGACGCGGTTCCTTTTCAGTCAAGGTTTGGAAATGTTTGGCGGCATCGGCGTAGCGTTTCAGTTTCAGCTCGACGAGGCCGAGGTTGTAGAGGGCGGAGGTGTAATTGGGGTTGGCGTCGATGGCGGCCTGGAAGAGATTGCGGGCGGCATTGAAGTCTTCATTGCGCATGCGTATTACTCCGAGGTTGTTCAGGGATTCAACGTGGGGCGGAGTTAGTTTGGCGATTTGCTCATAGACGGATGCGGCTTCGCTTTCCTGGTTGAGGTCGGCGAGGTTGAGGGCGAGGTTGAAGCCGGCTTCGGCATATTCGGGATTGATGGTGAAGGCCTGTTGATAGCTTTGGATGGCTGCTGTTTTATCGCCCGAATCGCTGGCGATTTTGCCGAGCATGTAGAACGACTCGCTATACTGGGGGTCGATTTCTGTGGCGGTCTTAAAGCCTTTGGCGGCGGCCTCGAGGTTATTGGCGGCGTAGTCGGCGAGCGCGAGGTTGTAGACTGCCGGGGCGTAGTTCGGGTTGAGAGCGAGGCATTTCTCGAACCAGGGTTTGGCGGCTTCACGGTCATTCGTTCGCAGGGCGAGGAGGCCGCGGTTCCAGGGGACGCGATAGTCTGAGGGGTCGAGTTTTCCGGCTTTATCGAGGGCGGTGACGGCTTGGTCTGGTCGATCGGTATTGAGGTAGCACGAAGCGAGGTTGAGCCAGCCGGCGCTGTAATCAGGTTTAAGCGTCACCGTTCTTTCGTAGAAGGGGATGGCGGACTGATAATCTTCCGTTTCCTGGACGGCGAGGGCGCGGTTCCACCAGATTTTGTAGTTATTGGGGTCGAGCTTTTCTGCTTTATCGAGGACGCGGAGAGCGTCCTGGTATTGGTGGAGGTCCATGTAGGCGTTGGCGAGGTTGATGTAGGAGGGGGCGTGTTCTTGTTCCAGGAGGACGCTTTCCTTGAGGTATTGGATGGCCTTCTTGGGGTTGCCGCGTTGGGTTTCGATGACGCCGAGGTTGTAGTAGGCGCGGTAGAAGCGGGCGGAGCGGGTTTGATCGACGAGGGTTTGGAAGGCTTCCTCGGCCTTGTCGAGGTCATCCATTTGGAGCAGGGCGACCCCGAGGTTATAGCGGGCGTCGTGGAAGTTGGGGTTGATTTCGCAGGCTTTGGCGTAGGCTTCGGCGGCTTTGGGGAGGTTCTCTTGTCGGGACCAGAGCAGGCCGAGGTTATAGGCGGCCTTGTAGTAACCGGGGTCTTTGGAGAGGGCGGACTCGAGGGATTGTTGGGCTTTGGTGAAGTCTTCCGTACGGAGGTAGGCGATACCGAGGTCGTTTTGGTAGGCGGCGTTATTGGGGGTGGTGGCGGCGAGTTTTTCGAGTGCCTGGACGGCTTCCGGCCAGCGTTCCTCGTCCATGAAGTTACGGGCGGCCTGATATTCGGGGGAGGCGTCATCGGCGGCGTATTCGGCTGCGCCGGGATCACTGATGGTGGCGTCCTGAGATTTTTGCGGGCTGCAGCTATTAAGCAGCAGGGCTATTGGCAGGAGAAGAGTCAGGAAGAGGGTTTTCGATTGTCTCATGAGTAGCGGATGGTTTGTTCGTGGTAATGGGGGTGAAGCAGTGGTGCAGGAGGCCTTGGCGATTGGCCATTTGGACCGCGAGGCCGGGGCGGGCATTGATTTCGATGACCATGGGTCCGAGGTGGGCATCGAAGAGGATATCGACGCCCATGTAGCCGAGGGGCACGGCCTGGTAGCAGAGTCTGGCGGCTTCGAGGCATTGTTGAAAGCCCTGGACGGCGTGGCCTGCGAGGGGTTCGTTGGTATTGGGGTGATATTGGACCGGGCGGTTTTTCCAGACGCCGCCCAGGGTTTTTCCTGTTTGGAGATCGACGCCGACGCCGACTGCACCGCGGTGGAGGTTGGCTTTGCCGTCGGACTCTTGAGTGGGGACGCGGGCCATGGCCATGACGGGTGTGCCATTGGAGACGATGATTCGGAGGTCGGGTGCGCCCGGGGCTTTGGGCATGATCCAGGAGTCATCGGGTGAGAGGCGTTGTTCGATGATGGCGGTATCGAGGGCCCGGCCGAAGGAGAATTCGCCGTCGAGGATTTGGGCGAGCAGGAAGGCGAAGTGGCGGCGCGGGATGGGGGTGCCGTCATGTCCGACCACGTGGTGTTCTTCGGCTTGGGAGCAGATGAGCACGCCGCGGCCGCGGGATGAGCGGGCGGGTTTGAGGACGAAGGGGGTTTTTGATTCGAGGAGGTTTTGGTAGGCGGGTTGGATATCGCGGTGTGAGCGGATGTTGTGGAGGGTTTTTGGTGTGGGGACGCCGGCTTGGGTGAGGCGTGTTTTGGCGGCGGCTTTGTCGTTGGCGAGGCTGATGAGGGCTTTGGTGTTTCGTTGGGAGACGAGGTGCCGATTGCGGTGGTTCATGCCGAGCACACCGGCGAGCGAGGAGAAGAGGGAGATGCTCATGATCAGGCGGTTGTGGGGCTGGAGGTATCGGTATTAATTCCGCGGAAGCGGATGAGTTCGAGGAGGCGGAGGCCGCTCCAGGATCCGATGACGAGGTTGATTGCGATATTGGCGAGGAGGAGTTCGGGGAAGGCGGCGACGAGGAGGCGGACTTCCGAGTCACTGATGACGAGGTAGCAGGCGCAGGAGACCACGTAGGTGATGGCCATGCGTTTCCAGGCTTCGGCCCAGCTATCTTCGAGGATTGTTTGGCTGAAGCGTTCACTGGTGAGGGTCATGATGGCCATGGGGAAGAGGCTGACTGCTGCGCCGCTGGTCATGCCGAGTTTGATGGCGGTGATGGAGACGACCATGAGTGAGATGACGACGAACGTGAGGATGATGGCGAGTCTGGGGACGTGGAGGAGGTGGAGACGGATGAGGGCGAAGTTGAGGAAGCTGGAGGCGAGGATGATAGTGGCGAAGAGGATACTACCGAGGATGAATCCGGTTTCCTGGAAGGAGACGGCGATGAGGGCGGGCATGAAGGTGCCGAAGGGGACGAGGCCGATGATATTGCGGGTGATACAGACCGTGGTGGCGGCGATGGGGATCATGAGGATGACCATGATGACATTGAGGGAGATGTGGAAATCCTTGAGGGAGACCCAATAGCTGAGGAAGTTTTGGGTATTGCTGACACTGGAGAGCACGGCTTGTTCGGGTTGGGTGAGTTGGGGTTGGACGATCCACTGCCAATCGAAGCCGATGTTTTTTGTATGGGTAAAGGCGGGTTGGTCGCCTTTGGCGAGTTCGAGGTAATGTTCGGGGATTTCGGCGAAGTGGCCGTTTGTGGGGCAGAGGGGGACCCAGGTATCATCGACGAGCACTTCAGTCCAGGCGTGGGTGGTCCGTTTGCTGGTATTTTGGAGGATGAGGCCTTTGGCCATGCGGGCGGGGATACCGCGTGCGCGGAAGAGGGCAACCAGGAGGCGGTTTTTTCCATTGCAGGAGGCTTCGTTGAGTCGGCGGGCGGTGAGGGCATCGGTGGGGCCGCGGACCTTTTTATAGGCGACCTGTTGGTAGACGTAGTTATAGGCATTGCGGATGGAGGTGGCGAAGTCGGTTTCCGGGGGCATGAGTTCCCGGGAGAGCTTGATGATGTCTTCGGCGTCGGACTGTATATCATCGGAGGGCAGGAGATATTTCTGGTAGCCTTCGCGGGTTTCGATGGGGACGGGTGTGTTTGCGGCGGGGAGGGGGTATTCACGGGCTTCTGTTTGGGCGAAGAAGGAGTAATTGATGCGGTGAGTATCCGTGAGGTCGCGGGCGTACCAGCGGGCTTCGCGGTCCCGGGTGATGGAGTAGCGGAAGACATCGGAGGCTTGTTGTTCCTGGCGGATGCGCTGGCGGTCCGTTTGGACGGGCAGGACGGCATCCACGTAGGCATTTTTGCCGTTGCCTTCGACTTCCATGACCAGTCGGACGAAGTAGCCTTTTTCGGGCTGGATGCTGGCCATGGTGTAGCCGAGGACATCGACCTTATAGATGATGATCCCGGCGGTGAGGGCCATCAGCAGCGTGGCGAGCAGGAGTTCGACTTTGCCGAAGTGTTTGAGTGCACTCATGTGACGTCTAGAAAGTGTTCGGGGCTTCGTGCTGCTGGCCTTAGCTGCTTTTTGATCCTAGGGGTTCACGACACGGAAGAATGTATTTTCGGTCGTGGGTGTAGTGACCGTGACGGTTTGAGGGTTGCCGTCTCCGGTTCCGCTGGCGACGGACTGCCATTGTGGTGCGTCGAGGCTGGTTGCGGCGTCGAGGCTGTAGTCGATTCCAGGGGAGGTGGTGAACGTGATCTGGAGTTCTCCGGGGTTTGTGGTGGCGAAGGTCAGGACTGCCGGGGTGGCTGTCGTTGGGGCGAGGAGTTGGATGTTGAGCCCTGTGAGACTTTGGCCGCCGGTGATATCGACTGTGGTGGCGGAGCCAGCGGACTCCGTGTTGCCGAGGAAGGTGGTCAGGTAGGCGCTTCCGTTGGGTGGGGTGGCGCGGAGGAGGTAGGAACCCGGCGAGAGGTTCGGGAGGTTGAAGTTGCCTGCGGCATCGGAGGTGACTGGCGGTGCGGCTTGCGCGAGAGAGCCCGGGACGAGGAGTTCCACCATGGCGCCGCTGACTGGGGCTGCGGTGGTTGGGGCGGTGATTTGGCCTGAGGCGGAGCTGAGGGCAGCGAGGCTGAAGTCGATGCCTGTGGTTGCTGATGCGCTGGAGACATCAACCGTGGAGCCGAGGTCCAATGAGTTCTGGTTATTGAAGAACTGGGGGGCAAAGCCCTGAGTAGGGTCTGTGCCGGCGGCGACTTTGTAGGTGCCAGGGTCCACTGGTCCGATGATGAACGTTCCATCGGGATTGGACCGGATTCCGGTCTGGATTCGGACCAGGCTGGAGGCGTTGTAGAGGTCGATTTGGATGTTGTCCAGCGGGTTGCCCTGAGTGTCCTGGATGGTGCCGGTGATCCAGCCTGCGGAGGTGAGGTTGAAGTTGATGTTTGGGGTATCGAGGCCGGCGTTGATTGTGATAGGGGTTGCCGAGGAGGCGGTCAGAGCAAGGCTGTAGTATTGGTGTTGCCAGCCTTGGGTTGCGGCTGGGTCAGCGCGCAGGACGACCGTTCCCACCGGGAGCGGGCCGAGCTGGTAAGAGCCGTCGGGGCCGCTTTTTGCCGTGACACCGATGTATTGGCCGGTGAGGGCATCGAAGGCATCGAGGTCGACGTTGGCGATGGGGTTGCCGGACACGGCATCGGTGATGAAGCCGCTGGCGGAGCCGGCCTGGTCGAGAGCGAAGTCGATACTCGGGGTGGCGGTATTGGCGACGATGGTTACGGGTGTGGCTGTTCCCGGGGTGAGCGCGGCGGGGTAGTAGAGGCGCATGTAGCCTTGGAGGAGGGAGGGGTCGGCGCGGACGAGGTAATCGCCGGGGAGGAGGGGGCCGAGCTGGTAGGAGCCGTCGGCAGCGCTGATGGCGTTGATATCGAGACGTTCGCCGGTGGTGAGGTAGATATCGAGATCGACGGCCGGGAGACCGACGCCCGAGGAGGCGATGGTGCCTGTCAGGCTGCCTGCAGCAGCGAGGGTGAAGTCGACATTGCTGGTAATCTGGCTCGCGTTGACCGTGACGAACGAGCCGGTATCGAGAGTGAGGGCATGGGGGTAGTAGATCCGGGGGAAGCCTTGGGTGATCGTGGGATCGACGCGGAGGCGATAATTGCCGACTGGAACCGCCCCGATGGAGAAGGTGCCGTTGGTATCGGTGGCGGCGTTATATGGCAGGCGTTGTCCGAGTTCGTCATAGACGTCGAGGTCGATACCGTTGAGCGGGTTGCCGAGATTATCGGTGACCGTTCCGGTGATCCAGCCGCCGGGTTGGAGGGAAAAGTCGATTCCTGAAGCATCGGTACCTGGGGTGACGTTGATTGGCGTGGCGTTGTTGAAATCTGTGGCCTGGTTGAAATATTCCAGTACCCAGCCTTGGGTGGAATCGGGTTGGGCGCGGAGGATGATATCCCCTGCGGGCAGGGGGCCGAGCTGGTAGTTGCCGTTGGTATCGCTACGGGTGGTGACGTCGATGAAAGTTCCGGTGAGTGCGTCGTAAGCATCGAGATCGATGTTTGGGAGGGGGAGGCCGGAGAGGGCATCGGTAATGGTGCCTCTGATGGATCCGGCGGGTGAGAGTGAGAAGTCGATTCCGGGTGTGGTGTTATTGATGGTGACCGTGATGGGAGTGGCGGTGGAGGCGGCGAGTTCCCCGGGGTAGTAGAGGCGGATATAGCCTTGGACCAGGGAGGGATCGGCGCGGAGGAGGTAATCGCCGGCGGGGAGCGGGCCGAGTTGGTAGGTACCGTCGATTTGGGAGGTGGCAGTTACATCAAGTTTGTCACCAGTTACGGTGTAGACATCGAGGTCGACGCCGGGGATGCCGGTTTGGGTGTTGGCGTCGGCGATGGTGCCTTGGATATTGCCGGCTTGGGGCAGGTTGAAGTCGATATTTTGGGTGGATTGTCCGGTTTGGACGGTGATCAGGGTGCTGCCACTGGATGTGAGAGAGGTTGGGTAGTAGAGGCGGGCGAAGTTTTGGGCGAGGGAGGGATCGGCGCGGAGGTAATATTCTCCGGGGGGGAGGGCGCCGAGGGTGTAGGTGCCGTTGGTGGTGGAGGTTGCATTGTAGGGGAGTCGGTTGCCGAGCGTATCGAAGACATCGAGGTCGATGCCTTCGAGGGGTTGGCCAGTGGAGGCATTGGCGATGGTGCCTTGGATAGTGCCACCGGGTTGGAGGTCGAAGTTGATGCCGCTGACGCTGGTGGTGGTGATGACGATGGGGGTGGAGGTGAGTTTGTCCTGGCCGCCGCCGTAGTAGGTGTCGAGGTAGAACTGGCCGAGGTCAGGGTTGGGGTCTGCCTTGAGGAAATACGTCCCCGGGGGGAGGGCTCCGATTTCGAAGGTGCCATTGGGTCCGGTGGTGCCGGGGTAGCCATCGAGGAATTCTCCGTTTTCGGCGTAGATGTCGAGATCAACGGCATCGAGGGGTGTTCCGTTTACGGACACTGTTCCAGTGATGGATCTTCCGGTGGAGAGTTGGAAATCGATGCCGCTGACGTTGCCGTTGTCGGGGACCTGGATCCAGGTGGCCTGGCTGCGGAGGAAGGTTTGATCGTAGTAGAGGTCGACGAAATAGTCTGCGAGGGTGCTATCGGCGCGGATGAGGTAGGAGCCTCCGGCTGGGAGAGTGAGGGTATAGGAACCGTCGGCTGTGGTGGTGCCTCCGGTGATGGTGACACTGCCTAGTTCGTCGAAGGCGTCGAGGTCGATGCCGGCGATTCCGAGGCCGGTGACGCTGTTGAGGACCGTACCGGAGACGGTGGTTTGGGCGAGCGAGGCTAGAGGGAGGGAGAGGGCGAGAGTGGCGAGGGCGAGAATGCGCCGTGCGCAAGGTGGGACGAAATTCGGTTGGTAGATTTCTGATTCTTTAAAATGGTAGAGCCATCGGGAACTGGACGGCTGCGTGGGTTTTAGCACTCTGCATGCCAGATTTCTGCCGATAGACATGTTACGTAAAGATGCGACATTAACGTAACAATCAGGCGTCCACCCATCCGCTCTGGTTTGAGGTCAGGTGGATTACGTGGGGTGTCGTATGAGGTGAGGCTTTGAGGAAGGGCGGGCGTGGGAAAGAGAGGTGAGAGAGATGACGCACGTCGAGACGATGGTATCGCGGCAGGTCATGCTTACTGAGCTGAAGCGGCGGTTGGAGGAGGAGGGGCACAGGGTGGCGCCGGCGATGGTGGATGGCGTGGTTTATGGTCCGTGTTTATTGGTTTCGCGTTCTTGTGGGAGTGGTGGGCGGAGTTTGGCTGGGGTGGTGGGGCAGAGGTTGGGGTGGTGGGTGGTGGACCGGGAGATTGTGGAGGAGATTGCTGTTCGCAGTCATGTGAGGGCGCGGTTGGTGGAGAGCGTGGATGCGCGGGTGCGATCCAAGTGGACTTCGGGTGTGGCATGGTTAGCGGATGGGATCGGGTTGAGTCCGGGTGAGTATTTACAGCAGCTGAGGCAGGTGATTTTGGCACTGGGTCATCATGGGGATGTCGTGATCATGGGGCGTGGTGCGCAGTATATGCTTCCTTCCAGAGGGATGTTGAGGTTGCGGGTGGTGGCACCGTTGGAGGTGCGGGTGCAGCGCATTGTGGATCGGGAGCATTTGTCGGTGGAGCAGGCGCGTCGGTGGGTGGGGGTGAAGGATGTGGAGCGGGACGAGTATTTACGGCGGACCTTTGGGAGAGATGCGGCGCGGGCGGAGGATTACGATTTAGTGGTGAACACTGGGGAGCTCGAATTGGAACGGGCGGCGGACGTGGTTGTGGCGGCGTTGCGCGGGAAGTTTGGGGAGTTGAGTCGGCTGCTGCCTGCGTGCGGTCGGGCCATTGGTGCGGAGGATGGGGTGGGAGCGGGGCGGGCGTTGCAACCGGGGAGTTTGATGGAGGCGGAGAGGTGAGCGCCGAGGTGATCCAGCGGTTGGTGGCGGTGGAGGCGGAGGCGCGGGTGTTGGTGCGTGACGGGGAACTGGCTGCGGGGCGGGTTATAGCTGGGGCACAGGAGGAAGCGCGGCGTCGGGTGGCGTGCAGTCGTGCGGAGGCTCGTCGGGTTGGGAGCAGCGTGTTGGAGGGGGGGGTGGCGGAAGCCCGGGCGGAGGCAGAGCGGTTGGAGCGGGCTGGTGTGGCTGCGTATGAGTTGCGTCTGGTGGTTGGCGAGGGGAGGCGGGTGGAGTTGCTTGAGGCTTTGGTGGCGTGTGTGATTGGCGAGGAGGGAGGCGGATGAGCCGTGCGTGGTTGGAGCGACAACCGGGAGTTTTTGGCGGCGATGCTGCATGGTCGGCGAGGGCGGTTGTTGGAGGGGGATAGACTGATGCGGTTATGTGGGGGTGAGGGATGGGAGAGTGTGGCGGTGGAGTTGGGGGTGGATGGGGTGGGGGGAGGAGTGCTGGGTGTGGAGTTGGGTCTGTGGCGGCGTGCGGCGGTGGAGCTTGGGCGGGTGGCTGAAGCGTATGGCGGGGAGGTGGGGGAGTTTTTGCGGTGGTGGTGTCACCGGTTTTTGATTCGCGATTATCGTCTTTTGATCCGTGCGGTGTTGGGCGGGGAGGAGGGAGTCTCTGGAGATCTGTTGGTATCTGGGGGAGTGGTGTGGGATACGATTCAGGATTTGGGGATTGAGGGGTTTTGCGATGGGTTGCCGCGCGGAGGTTTACGGGAGCGGTATGGGGCATTTTTGCGGGTGCATCCGGGGGAGCGTCGGGGGTTTCTGCATGAGGCTGTGCTGGAGCGGGCGTATTTGGAGGGTTTGGCGGAGCGTGCGGTGGGGTTGGGGGGTGAGGATGGGGAGCGTGTGAGGCGGTTGGTGGCGGCAGAACTGATGGGGGCGGAGTTATTGTTACTGGCTGCGGGTCGGTTTGTTTTTGGGCTGGGGGCGATGGATCTGGACTGTGTGCGGGCATTTGGCAGGGGGGTGGCGAGGCCGAGGTGGGATGCTGCGATGGGGGTGGGGACGTTGGCTGAGTTGGGGCGCTTATATTTGGGGGTGGCGTTCGATTTGAAGCCGGAGGAGAGGAGGGGTGGAGAGGTTGGGGTGGGGCAGTTGGAGCGTTTGGTGATGGTGAGGCATTGGCAGATGGCGAACCGGGTGTTTCGAGGGAGCTCGATGAGTTATGGGGTTGCGGTGGGTTATGCTGAGCTGCGGTGGTTGGAGGTGAGTTTGGCGGTGCGGTTAATGGAGGGGTTGAGGTTGGGGCTGGGGCGTGAGGTATTGGGGGCACGGCTGAGTGCGTTACAAGTGGGAGGTGGACGATGAGCGTGAGGGTTGAGCCCATGTTGCGGGTGGAGATTCTGGTGCTGGTTCGGGACGAGGCGGCGGTGTTGGAGTGTTTGGGGAGGGAGGGTGTGGTGGAGTTGGCAAGTGGTGATGGGATGGCGGGAGCGGATGTTATGCGGGAGGGGGACTTTTCAGGGGAGGCGGGGAGGTTGCGGGGGTTGCATCAGCGGGTGGTGGAGTTGGGCCGGGTCCTTGGGGTTGAGCTGCGCGGGGGGGAGGCTGGGGCGGTGGTCTATGAGGGTGAGGTGGCGGGGTTGGAGGCGGAGTTGGACGGTGTGGAAGTGGAGGTGCGGGGTATTTTAGGGGGACGCGACCGGTTGCTGGAGGAGAGGCGGCGGTGGGAGGGGGAGTTGGGTTCGGTGGCAGGTTTTCAGGATTCCGGGTTGGAATTGAGTGGGGGCGGGGAGTTGGGTGAGCTGCGGTATGCGGCTGTGGAGCTGCCTGAGGGAGGGGAGGGTGAGTTGTCGATTCCGGATGGGGTTTGGGTGATTGAGGTGGGGTTGGGGAGGGCGTTGGTGGTGGGGAGGCGAGTGGGCTGGGAGGGATTGGTGCGGGAGTTGGTGGATGCGGGCTATCGACTGCTGCAATGGCCGGTTGTGGGGGGGGAGCAGGTGGGCGCGTGGTGGGAGCGGGGGAGGCGGCGGTTGGTGGATTTGGAGGAAGGGCTGCGTGGCTATGCGGGTCGGTTGTCCGAGTGTCGTGTCCGCCATGGTGTGGAGCTGGTTGGGTGGGGGATGCGCTTACGCAGGGAGCTGGTAGTGCTTGATGCCCGGCAGCGGTTTTTGCGGACTGATTGCGGGGTGGTGATTCGGGGTTGGGTGCCGGCGTATGCCAGGGATCGATTGGACGGGGAATTGGAGAGAGTGACTGGCGGACGGGTGGTTGTGGAGTGGTTGGCTGTGGGTGGGGAGAGGGAGGGCGGGATTCCGGTGTTGACGCGTGAGTCGGGGTGGTTGCGGCCGTTTGGGCGGCTGGTTCGGGCGTATGGTGTTCCGCGTTACGGTGAGCTGGTGCCTTCGTTGGTATTGGCTGTGAGTTTCGTGCTGATGTTTGGGTTGATGTTTGGGGATGTGGGACATGGTGGGGTGCTGGTTGGGGTCGGGTGGTTGGTGAGGTGGAAGTTGAGGACTGTCTTGGGGCGGGACGTAGCGGTGTTGTTATGGGCGAACGGGTTGAGCAGCGTGTTCTTTGGCTGGATGTATGGGAGTGTGTTTGGTTTGCCGGGGTGTCGGGGGTGGGCGTTGTGGCGGGATCCGTTGGAGGGGGATCCTTTACTGCTCATGGGAGTGGCCTTGGGATTTGGGGTGGTGTTCATGAGTGTGGGGTTATGGATGAACATTGCGAATCGGGTTCGTGGGGGTGAATGGCGGGAGGTGATGCTGGACAAGTTTGGAGTGGCGGGAGTGTGTTTTTACTGGGGGCTGTTGTTTTGGTTATGGCGGGGTAGGGATGGCGGGATGGGTGTGGGTGGGGCTGCGTTGGTGGGCTTGCCGGTGTTGGGATGGGTTGTGAAGGAGCCGTTGAGGCGGTTGGGCGAGGGGCGGTTGAGGGGAGGGGAGGGTGCCATGGTTTTGATGGAGTCGTTGGTTGGAGCATTTGAGGGCGTGTTGTTGTATGTGGCGAACACCTTGAGTTTTGTGCGGCTGGCTGCCTATGCGATGAGTCATGCGGCGTTATTGGTGGCGGCGTTTAGTTTGGCGGCTGAGGTGGAGAGAGTGGCGGGGTGGGCGTTCGGGTTTGCGGCGGGCTGGGCCACTGCGGCGAGTTGGGATTGGTGGTGCTGTTGTCCTCCGGCACCGTACTGGGGCCCCTATTGGTACGGCTGCTACGGGTCGTTCTACAACGCCTATGG
>JBJOII010000050.1:0-27454 GCA_046047235.1 Verrucomicrobiota bacterium
CGAATCCTCAATGACTCCAGCGAAACAGTGGAACTCCTCATGGTCGGCGGCACAACCCAAACGCTCCCCTTCAACCAAATCAACTCCATCCGCGCCTCCTCCAACACCCAAACCCCGGCGTCCAGGCACGGACCTCAAAACTTCTCTCACCCCCTGCATCGCTAACAACAACCTCGCCGCTGGACACCTTCCAACCAGCTCTTGCGCTCCCAGGCAAACCAGACGCCGGCCAAACCACCTTCGACACGCTCTGCAAAATCTGCCACGCCCCCAACCCACCCCTCCTCCCCATTGGCCCCAACCTCGCCACCATCGGACAACGCACCCCCCAAGAACTCTACCTCGCTATCCTCGCCCCCAACTCGCTCGTCGAACCCGCCTACCAAGCCTACTTCCTGGAAACCACCGACGACGAATCCCTCACGGGCCGAATCCTCAATGACTCCAGCGAAACAGTGGAACTCCTCATGGTCGGCGGCACAACCCAAACGCTCCCCTTCAACCAAATCAACTCCATCCGCGCCTCCCTGAAAAGCCTGCAATCCCTAACGCCTCCAGCCTTGCCCGACCACACCGTCTCACCTACCTTCCAGAGCCCATGAAAAGAGAAATCCTTCAGATGCTAGAGCAATGCCCCGGACAACCCATGTCCGTCAAAGAAATCAGCCGCCGGGTCGACCGTGACCAATACCGCAAAGACGCCTCCTGGGCCCGCCCCTTCCTGAGAGCCCTCGTCGAAGAACAACTCATCCTCCAGGACAACAACCACTGTTTCTACGCCCCGGAAAACTAAAACCCGCCCCCTCAACAGGGGCGGGTCATAGATCTCCAAAATCAGCCGCTACGTAACCTCTCCTCTAAGCCTTCCATACCTTCCGCGGACTGCATCGCACCCCCTGCATCGCATTCCGCGTGTCCACAATCAAGTCCGACCACTTCGCCAGCTCACTGTAGTTCACACACGCATGCGCCGTGGATATCAATACCGCATCAAACTTCCCGATCTCTCCACGAGTCCACTTCACCGACTTCGTACCCGCCCAGTGCGGATGCTCCCGCGTCGGCTTGATCACCGGCACATACGGATCGTAATAGGACACTGTCGCCCCCTTCTTGGATAACAATTCCATCAGGGTGTAACTCGGCGATTCCCGGTCATCGTCCACATTCGGTTTGTAAGCCAACCCCATGACCAACACTTTGCTGTTGGCCAACGACTTCTTCCTCGCATTCAAGGCGTCCATCAAACAACGCACCACATGCAGTGGCATGCTGGTGTTCACCTCACCAGCCAACTCAATGAACTTCGTCGACTGCCCATACTCCCGCGCCTTCCATGTCAGGTAAAACGGATCAATCGGAATGCAATGCCCACCAAGTCCCGGCCCAGGGTAAAATGGCATATACCCAAAAGGCTTGGTCTTCGCAGCATTAATCACCTCCCAGACATCAATCCCCATCGCCGCATAAACCACCTTCAGCTCGTTCACCAAAGCGATGTTCACACTGCGAAAAATGTTCTCCAATAACTTCGTCGCTTCCGCCGCACGACACGAAGACACCGGCACCACTGTCTTGATCGCCAACCCATACAACGACTTCGCCTTCTCCAAACACGCCGGCGTATACCCGCCCACAACCTTCGGAATCAAGGCCACCTTGCTGTCCGGATTGCCCGGATCCTCACGCTCCGGTGAAAACGCCAGATGAAAATCTCGGCCAGCCTTCAAACCCGATCCCGCCTCCAAGACACCCCGCAAATCCTCATCGGTCGTCCCCGGATAGGTCGTAGACTCCAACACCACCAAAACCCCCTTCTTCAAATGCGGCGCAATCTCCTCCCCCGTCTTTACAATGTAGGAAATGTCCGGCTCCCGATTCTTGTTCAATGGAGTCGGCACACAAATAATCACCGCATCCATCGACTTCACTCGACGAAAATCCGTCGTGGCCCCAAAACGCCCCGCTTTCACCTGCTCCTTCACGTCCGCGGGCTCAATGTGCTTGATGTAGCTCTTGCCAACCTCAAGCGCCTTCACTTTCCGGGCATCAACGTCAAAGCCCAAAACCTCAGCACCTGATCGCGCAAATTGCAGCGATAACGGCAATCCTACATAACCCAAACCAACAATACCTATCTTCATATGCTTTTTCCGGTTCTGTCCTGTCCTGCACCCGCTTCAACCCGATGCCTGCCACCCCCTCAAGGAAGCCTCCAAAGCCTCCCTGACATCCCTCACCCGCACGCCGGCACTAGCCAGTTTCGTGCCATCCAAAATACAGTTGGAACGAGGCGTCTTCGCCGCAACACGGTAAAATTCCTCGTCGTTCTCCCAAAACTCAAACTCCCGCCCCGGCTTCAAAATCTCCCGTATCATCCCCGCTACCTCACGGGTGCTCACATACCCCGGATTCGTGATGTTATACGTCCCCAGCTCAGCCCGCTTATCCCACAAATCTAAACAAGCCGCCACAAAATCACCCCGGTGCGAAATGCTGTTGTAGTTCTGATAAAGCTTCGGATACGACAAAAGCTTCGAAAGGTAGTTCTTGCCCGTCTGCTTCTCATCAAACGGAATCCTCAGCCGCCACAAATACCCCCCGCCCACCGCGTTCATCGCCTCCTCCCCCAAAGCCTTCGATCCACTATAAAAACTGCAGGGAGGCTGGCGAAAACTGAAGTTCGGCTCGTCCTCCTCCGTAAACCCGCGCACCCGATCAGGATGCCCCTCCAACGCCTCCCTCGCCCCATCACTCATCAAATCCTTGTCCACCACCCACTCCCCACCACGCAAAAACTTCGCCCCAGCATAGATGCACCCGCTCGATACATGCCCCCAAGGCACCCCCTCCGCCTGACATGCCTGCGCCAACATCTGAGGAAATATCACGTTCCCCTTCAAGGTGTCCGCCTGCGCCGTCTCACACGCATCCACATTCGGCTTGCCCGTATACCCCGCCGCACTCACCACAAAATCCGGACGATGCTCCCGCAACAACCGCACCATCACCTCAAACCGCGTGTAGTCAGCCTCCAGCCGACTCATCGGCCGATAAGCCCAACCACGCTCCTGCATCGCCGCAGCAAATGCACTCCCCATATACCCTCTCGCTCCCAGTAACAAAATCATGTCTCGCTTCCTCTCTCGTCGTAAATCCTTCCCACTGCCATCGCCGCCCTACACCGGCCGACGCGCCTCCGCCACAACCCGCAACAGGTAATCCCGATACTCACAGTTCGGCATCGCCTGCGCCAACCCATCCAACTGATCCAAATTCACAAAACCACGACGATAAGCCGCCTCCTCAGGACACCCAATCTTAATCCCCTGCCGCTTCTCAATCGTCTGCACATACGCCGATGCATCATGCAAACTCGAACTCGTCCCCGCATCCAACCACGCAAACCCACGGTTCAACCGGCGAACCATCAGCCGCTCACGCTTCAAATACTCCACGTTCAAATGCGTAATCTCCAGCTCCCCACGTGCAGAGGGCTTCAGTGCCTTCGCAATCGGCACCACCTCCTCATCATACAAATACAACCCGGGAACCGCATAGTTGCTCTTCGGCCTGGCCGGCTTCTCCTCAATCGATAACGCCTTCCCCTCCGCATCAAACTCCACCACACCATACCGCTCCGGATCATTCACATGACACCCGAAAACCACCGCTCCCCCGGAAAACTCCGTAAACGCCCGACGAATATCACTGCCCCCGTAAAACACGTTGTCCCCCAATATCAACGCAACCGGCTCGCCCCCAATAAAACTCTCCGCGATCAAAAAGGCCTGCGCAATCCCCTCAGGCTTTGCCTGCTCCCGATACTCAATGCTTAACCCCCAACCACTACCATCCCCCAACAACGACTTGAATCGCGGTAAATCCTGCGGCGTCGAAATCAAACACAACTCACGCACCCCGTTCTCCACCAGAGTGGTCAGGGGATAATACACCATCGGCTTGTCATACACCGGCTGCAGCTGCTTGCTCGCCACCCTCGTCAATGGATAAAGACGCGACCCCGCGCCACCCGCCAAAATAATGCCTTTCATCGATTCTTAATCAGTTCCTCCAAAATCAAACATCCCTACTCAACCTAAAACCGGTAACTCGCGTTCAATGTCACCACGTTGCGATCATACCCCCTCCCCCCAACATCCGACGTCCGGTTGTAATACTGATACGATAGCCCCGTCCGCAAATGCGTCGATAGCGCATACCCCACCCCAGCTCTAAACCCAACCCGGTCATAGTCCTCCGGCGAAACACCCCCCGTCTCCCGCCCCTTCCCATACGATACCCCACCAGACAAATCCACGTTGTCCGTCATCTGCCAGCTAATGCCATAGGATAAATCAAAACGCTCAATATACTGAGCGTTGATGCCCGCCCCAACATCCCGCGTGGCCGATAAATTGTGCGAAATATACTCGGTCAAATCATGACGCAGGTTCAACCCCACATACCACGAACTCTGGTCCTCCAATAAACTCCCCTGCGGCTGCCCCGGTTGCTGGCTCGTCTCATGATACTTATACATCACATACCCGCCACGCGCCCCAACAGTCAGACTCTCCACCACCGTCCAGTCCACATAAGGACCAAAGGAAAAACTGTCATAGTCGTTTCGCAGCTGCCTCACATACTCCGTCAGTGACACGCTCCCCTCCACCCCAGCCTGCGTCCGCTCCGCAATCATATACCCGCCACGCGCAAACATCTGGTGCGACCCCCGCTCCAGATAATCATACGCATCGTCAAAAGCCCAAAACCGGTAATAGGAATACCCCCCCTGCAAAATCACATCAGAAATCGTATACGTCGCCCTGACACCCGACGTGTTCTCCAACCTGGGATACCGGGCCTGCCCCGTAATCTCCGGCTGATCCAAAACATCCCCCGTGTAACTCACCTGGTCATATACCGTCAGAACCAAATCCTCGATCGTCACTGAATACGACAAAGCCGATAAAGGCGAGATCTCCAAATAGTCATACTCAGAATGATCGGCATAAAACGCATACCCAACTCCCAACCCAAAGGTCAGCGACGAGGTCTCCGTCACCGGCCATAACGCCGACACATCAGCCCGCGGCCGAATGATGAAATCCCTCATCCGCCCATCCGGCCCAACAGAACCCGCCCGAATGTTGTCGTCATACTCCAACGACAACGACGCCCCGGCAGAAAACTGCACCGGCCCCCAATATAAACCCCCATCCCCACGCGCCGACTGCGGCGCCGGTGCCCTCAACGCACGATCCGCCGACACCGCCGTCCGTAACGCTTCCTGCGCAATCAACGACCCAGGAACCATCAACAACCCGCCCAATGCCATCAGTGTTCTACCGTTATTCATGGATGTGACGTATTACCAACACTCTAACAATATAGGTCAATCGCAATCCATCACCCCCGCTAACCCTGAACGGAAGATTCGGGATTGCCCGAGCAAACCGAATGCGCGATAGATACATTCCATTCGGCCGGAAACCGGCCCCATTGCCAACAGCGACTCAACGCTCATGAACAAATCCAATCAGTTTCTTCCACTCAGCCTCGGCATCCTCCTCGTCACCCTCACAACTCTCTGGTGCGGATGCCAAACAACCAGCGCACCGCCCGCACCCCAACAACCTCCAACAGCCTTCGACCCCAGCGTCCTCCGCGAAGGCGATGTCATCCAAATCACCTTCCCCGGAGCCACAAACCTCAGCCGGGGCCAACTCATCCTCCCCCAAGGCGGTATGGTCAAACTCGACTTCGTCAGTGAACTCAAGGCCACCGGCCTCACCCCCCGCCAACTCCAGGACAAAATCCTCGAAGCCTATGGTAACCAACTCCAATTGAAAGAAGTCACGGTCACCGTCCTCCAAACCTCCGCCCGCGTCTACGTCAACGGCGAAGTCCTTCGCCCTGGTCCCGTACCCATGAACCGCCCCCTCACCGCCATGGAGGCCATCATGGAAGCCGGCGGATTCACCCCCCAAGCGCTCCCCAATAAAGTCGGACTCCTCAGAAAAGACGAAGGCATCGTCAAATCCTACTCGGTCAACCTGAAGGACGCCCTCAAAGGCAGTGACACCCGACCAGTCTTCCTCCAACCCGACGACATCATCACGGTCCCTAGAAAGACCATTAACCTGTAACCCTAATACAGTCCAACGCCCCGACCGAATCGGGACACCCCTACCAAGCGCAGCTCCGCTGCGCTTTTTCTTTTGCACTCTCTTAACCTCGCAAATCATCTAGACCGACTTCCGTAGCTAGCTTCACGCCAACCGCATTCATGCGAACCCCAAGACCTCACAACTCAAGCCGCACAACCCAACTTGCCCGCGCCCCCAAACCCCTCCCCCCTCCGTGCACCACTTCTGGAAGACACTGTCCTAAGGCTCCCGATAAAACCAAAGCCCACCATGTCCATCCAAGGGACACTCCCCCCTCCACCAGTCACCCCGAAAACTCGGGTTAGTTGAAAAAAACACAAATCACCCCGCAATCCCGCGCTTCCCTGTCCCCTCCCACCCGCCAGACACACGGCACCACCACGTGTCCAAGGAATGACCACCCGCCGAAAAGCCACTCATCCATCTAAGTAATCTGGAGTATACTCGGCATCTTGGCATGAGCAGTGCATAGACCCCGAACCATGCGCACCGCGCGATTGTTCCAAAAACTCCTCAACGAGCTTCGCCACTCCTTGGCGCTGCTGTCCCTCTGCGCCATCTCCCTCCCTACCCAGGCCGCTAATGTCACGCTCGCCTGGGACGCCAACCCGGAACCCGATGTCGCCGGCTATAAAATCTACTTCGGCACCCCCACAGGCTCATTCGATCAAGTGGTGGACGCTGGAAACACCACCACCACCACCATCCCCAACGTCACCGAAGGCGCTACCTACAGCTTCTACGCCACCTGTTACAATACTTCCGGACTCGAATCCGAACCCTCCAACATCGTTCAATACACCATCCCCATCGTGGAAGACCCCAACTCCACTATCCCCGTCGCCCTCAGCCAAGTCACCACAGTAATGGCAGGAACGGAAACTCGCATCTTCCTCCAAGGCTCCGACCCCAATGGCGACCCCATGTCCTTCAATGTCAGCTCATTTCCCCAGTTCGGCCAAATCACCAGCTACGCAGTCAACGCCTCCAACATGGCCACCATCACCTACATCGCACCACCCAATTTCACCGGCCAGGACTCCTTCACCTTCGATGTCAACAACGGCTACGAAACCTCCCTCGCCGCCACCGTCTCCATCAATGTCATCGCCGGTGTCCTGCCCCCAGGCGGCACCCCCATCACTGAAATCGAAGACGCCGCTGCATCAGTAACCGGCACCATGACCGTCGCAACCGACGCCAATGCCTCGAACGGCTCCTTCCTCACCACCACAACACCCGAAACCGGCACAGCAACGTTCATGTTCCGCGTCGACGAAGAAGCCGATTATGTCGTCTGGTGCCGCGTCAAAACCCCGTCCGCAGCAGCAGACTCCTTCTACGTCGACCTCAATGACGACCCCGCTACGCTCGATATCTTCGACGCCAGCCAGGAGATATTCAGTAATGAATGGAAATGGACCCCCCTAAGTGGCCGCGGAGGTATCGATGCACCCTACTCACTCCCCCCCTACACTATCCCCCAACGCATCTTCCACCTGATGCCCGGTATCCATACACTCACCTTCACCGGACGCGAAGCTGGCACAGGCCTCGATACCATAATCGTCACCAGCGACCTCGCCTACTCACCAGTAACCCTGCCCGTAGATGAATCATTCGCCATTACGCAATCCCACAGCATCGTCGACGGCTACCTTCAGCTCACCTGGAGCAGCTCCCCAGGTGAACAATACCGCGTGCTCTACAAGGACGACCTGAACGCTGCCACCTGGCAGCAAACCAGTGAACTCATCACTGCAACCGGAGACCAAACCTCCACAATCGTCGGAGGCTCGCTCTCTAAACAACAATTCTACCGCATCGAAATCGTACAATAGTCTCTACCCAATCCAGCGGCCGCGCGGATCGTTGCCCCCAACACCGCGCGGCCGTTCAACGTACACCCCCGCCTTTCCAGTTGCCCGCCCCCTCCATCAACGCAACACTCCCAACCGTGAAACCCAACTACACGGTCATCGAAGGAAACTACCTCCACGATATCCTCCAACAACCCGCCTCCCTCACCCATACCGCCAAAGCCCTCCCCTCCTCCAAGACGACTACCCTGCTCGCCGCCCTAAAAAACCAAGCCTTCGATCGGATCATCCTCACCGGCATGGGAGCCTCGCTCTATGCGTCCTACCTCGCCCTGCCAGAACTAAGCCAAACCGGATTGCCTGTCGCCGCCATCGAAACCTCAGAACTCCTCCACTCCCAAAACCATGCCCTGAACAACCGCACTCTCCTCATCGCCATCTCTCAGTCAGGCCAAAGCATCGAAATCCTCCACCTCCTCAAAAAACTCCCCCAACAATGCCACCTCGTCGGCATCACCAATACCCCAAACTCGCCACTCCACCAACACGCCTCCACCCCCATCCTCATGCACGCCGGAACCGAAACCTCCGTTTCCTGCAAAACCTACACCGCCACTGTCACCGCCCTCACCTGGCTCATCCAAGTCATCCATGGAACACCACCAGACCAAGCCTCAGACAATCTCCTTCCCCTCGCCTCCACACTAGCCACTTACCTGAATCATTGGCGCAGCCACCTGAACGACCTCGCCACACATCTCCATCCAGCCAGAAATATCTTCCTGCTCGGTCGCGGCACCTCGCTCGCCGCAGCCTACACCGGCGCCCTCATCTGCAAAGAAGCCGCCCGCTTCGGCGTCGAAGCCATGAGTAGCCCCGCTTTCCGCCACGGCCCCATCGAAATGACCTCCCCCTCCACCGCCATACTCATCCTCCAAGGCACAGAACCGAACTCCACCCTCAACCAACAACTCCACCAACACCTCCAGCAAATTCACGCCCCATCCTTCCTCATCACCCCCGATCACCCCATACCAGCACTCTCCACCCCCAAAGCCCCCCCCAACCAACTCCCCATCGTCGAAATCCTCCCCTTCCAAATGCTCTCCCTCGCCCTCGCTGCCCTCTCCCACCACGAAGCCGGAAAGTTCGAAAAGACCTCAAAAATAACCTCGGTCGAATAAATAACCGGACTCATCCAAAAGGTTTTTGACTGGACTTCACCTCGCCCCACCGTCACTTTCCCGAATGTTCACCATAAGTCGTACCCGCTATGGCGCCCAATGTCGTACCAGAAGGCCATGGCCTGCCGAACACTCGCTGGTCAGAGGTTGAAACAGCCGGAAACCCACACACCGAGGAAGGTCAGGTAGCCCTCGATACCATCCTCGCTCGCTACCGCCCCGCTCTCCTCGGACACTTGTGCGCTAAATTCTCGCTGTCCCATGAGGACGCCGAAGACACCCTCCACAACTTCATAGAGCAAAAAATCCTCGCGCGTAACTGGATGGCCAAAGCCCAGCCACGACGCGGCCGCTTCCGCACATTCCTCCTCTCTAGCCTCGACCGGTTCACCATCAGTGAAATCAGACAACAGCAGGCCCGAAAACGCGCACCCGATACCTCCATCCTTCCCCTCCATGACCTGCCAAGTGACCAGCTGCCAGCTGACCCCACCCCCCCGCCATCCACAGCCTTCGACCGCCTCTGGGCCGAAGCAGTAGTCCGCGGCGCCTACAAAAGCATGGAGCAAAGCTGTAAACAAAAAGGCCAGGACAATGTCTGGCGTGTCTTTAGCGAACGCCTACTCCAACCCCTCTTCGACCAAGAAGAACAACCCTCCTACGAAGACCTGATCAAACGTTACGACCTAAACTCCCCCTCCGATGCCTTCAACCTCCTCGCCTCCGGTAAACGCATCTTTCGCCGCCACCTCCAACGCATCATCGCGGAATACGCCCAAAGTACTAGTGAAATCGAAGAGGAACTCTCCCACCTGAGCAAACTCATCGCCCACCAGCTAAATAATACCTCCCCCTCCGGCGATCCCCCGCTAAGCCCCCTCTAAACCGAAACGCCACCGCGGGAACCCGAACGAGCCCGAATCTGCTCCATCAGAGCAACCGGTAACTGAACCCCACTCCACGGACAATCCCTGCTCGGCGGCCGACTCACCCACCGCGCAGGACAGCCCGACTCCGCCACTCGCTCCCCAGGCAACTCACAGAACACGATGATCTCAGGCACGTCGCCATTCGGCACCGACCTGTCCTTCATCGCGTGCACCTCCATAACCGCATGCTGACCATTGTCCAAAAATACATCCAAAACAATCAGGTCAGCCGCGTCCTTGCGAAAATGCCAGTCGTCCACTGATATCTTCATGGCTTGGATAGGGCTGACCAAAATATATCCCCCACAATCCCCCTCCGCAATCGACGAAATTGCTGTCGACAAATCACATCACAAGAATTCATCATGCATAGCACTAACCCAGACACCATACAACCCACATTCGACTTATGGGAAATATCTCGCTCGGTATCAATATGGAGTTCGTCCGCCACCACGATAAACCCTTCGAGTGGGGCATCCAAAAAGCCGCCGAACTGGGCTACGACTACGTAGAACCTATGGTCCACTGGGGACGGGAGCTGCTCAGTGAAGCCGGCTATTTCCATAGCGTCTCCATGCTCGATGACCCGCTGCGTATCCGTCGCGCCTGCGAACAAGCCAATATCAAACTCTCTGGACTCTCCACCCACACCCCCCTCTGCAAACCGGAAATCAGCCTCGAATACCTCAAACAAGCCATACGCTTCGCCGCAGAATGTGGCGCCCCTGTCGTCAATACCGACGAAGGCCCCAAACCCTCCTGGACCACCGAAGCCGAAGACCATGTCCTCATGCGCTATACGCTCCAAGAAGCAGCCAACTGCGCCCACCCCCGTAACATCCTCATCGGCATCGAACCCCACCAGCAATACAGCAAGTTCCCCGATGGACTCGATCGCATCTATCACCTCGTGAAAAACCCCTCCATCGGCATCAACTTCGATACCGGTAACAGCTACCTCTGCGGCCACGACCCCTACAACTGGCTCGAACATGTCCTCGACCGCCTCGTCCACCTCCACGCCAAGGATATCTCCATCAGCCAGTCCGACTCCGAACGCGGGAAAGTCACCGGAACCCCCGTCGGTTGCGCCTGTGGTGAAGGCGTCATCGACTGGAAACGCATCATCCAAATCTGCCAACGCTGCCCACGCGATATCGTCCTCTCCGTCGAATGCGGCACGGTCCCCCAAGCCGAAAAAAGCATCGAACACCTCAAAACCCTCCTCTAACTCAATACAATGAAAGCCACCTCAACCCGCCGTGCCTTCCTCGCACGCACGGGCACTCTCACGCTCTCCGCCACAGCACTCCCCCTCGTCCTCCCCTCCCAAACCCTCGGCCGCCAGGGCCTCACCAGCCCCAACAACCGCATCGGGGTCGGATGTATCGGCACCGGCCCACAAGGAAGAGGCGTCATGAGCAACTTCCTCTCCCAACCCGATTGCAAAGTGCTCGCCGTCTGCGACGTCAAACAAGACTCGCTCGCCCGCGCCAAAAGCCAGGTCGACCAAGCCTACCAGAACCACGACACCCAAACCTGCTCGGACTTCACCCAACTGCTCGAACGCCGGGACATCGACTGCGTACTCGTCGCTACCCCCGACCACTGGCACGTACCAGTCGCCCTCGCCGCCGCCAAGGCCGGCAAGGATATGTACGTCGAAAAGCCCCTCGGGCTCTCCATCCAGGAAGATCAACTCCTCCGCAAAACCCTCCAATCCCACGGCCGCGTATTCCAGTTTGGAACCCAACAACGGTCCGGACGCCAGTTCTGGCAAGCTTGCCAACTCGTTCGCAGCGGAAAAATCGGAACACTCAAACACATCGACGTCTGGTGCAGTGCCAGCCAGCCCGGCGGCACCACAGAACCAGCCCAGCCTCCCCCAACCATCAATTATGACACCTGGCTCGGCCCCGCCCCCCAGTCCCCCTACACCACAATGAAATGTGCCGAGGACGGCAAAACCTGGTGGTTCACTTACGACTACGCCCTGGGCTTCATCGCCGGATGGGGCGTCCACCCCATCGATATCGCCCTTTGGGGCTGCCAATCTCTCTTCACCGGCCCCCTTCGAGTCCAGGGCCAAGCCATTTTCCCCAACCAGGGCGCCTGCAACACCGCCGTCGCCTGGGAAGTCAACTTCCAGACCCACAACAACATCACACTCCGATACCGCGGCACCCCAAACGGCTATACCCAACCCTCGCCGCTCACTAACTTCAGCGACTGGACCAAACAATACGGCCCCATCGTCGATCATGGCACCGCCTTCGTCGGCTCCGAAGGCTGGATCCTCGTCGATAGAACCCAGATCCGCACCGAGCCGGAAAACCTGGTCGAAATCCCCATCAACCAGGAGGAGCCCCTCCTAAAACGTAGCCCCCACCATGTCCAGGACCTCCTCGACTCAATCCGCTCGCGCAAACCCACGGTCTGCCCCATCGAAGACTCAGTCCAGGCCGATACGCTCTGCCACCTCAGCGATATCGCCACCCGAATCAAACAACCCCTCACCTGGCTGCCTGACCAGGAAACCTTCGCGGATAACCCCGCCGCAAACCAACGACTCCATATCCGATCTCTCCGCAAACCCTATGCCCCCTGGTAGAAAATCACGCCTGCCAACCAACCAGAACCTATACCCAAAATACGAACGGAATCCCTAGTGGCTGGCCGCATCCAGCGCGCGCACAATCCTCCCCCAAAGCTCATCCACATCCTCCAAACCCACCGATAGCCTTATCAAATTCCTCGAAACACCACACGCCTCCGCCCACTCCAGCTCCGTGTAGTGGGCCAGCAGGGTAAAGGGACAAGCCAAGGTAAACACCGTGCCCAAACTAGGCCCCTTGCACACCTCCAAAGCATCGTAAATCAATGGCGACTTCTTCGCCGCATCCCGCGGCAGAAAGGTCACCAGGGAACCCCAACCCCCTTCCGGCTTCCTCACCGCCTCATACACCTCCGAAAACTCCCACTTCGGATACCAAACCCGCTCCACCCCGGGATGCCGTCGTAACCGCTCCGCAATCGTCAAGCCATTCGAATTGTGGCGCCGCATCCTCTCCGGAAAAGACCTCGCCCGATCCAGAATCACCGCAGCATCAGCCGGCCAAAGCAGCTCCTCATGCTCATCCTCCACCAACCGGCGCAGCTCCCGATAATACGGTGAACTCGGATTGCATATAACCGCCCCACCCATGGCATCACCCGTCCCCACAACATACTTCGTCAGACTCGTCGCCACTAAATCCGCATACCCGCTCAAATCCACATTCCATGGGGTCGCCACCACATCGTCAGCCACCAACGGCGCACCCGCCGCCCGCAAAATCGGAGAAATACGCCTCAGATCCGCCGAACCCAACAGGGGATTCCCCGGAATCTCACAAAATGCCCCCGCCACAGCGCCCCGCTGAAAAACCCTCCTCAACTCCACCTCAAGACTGTCCAAATGATGCAACAACTCCGCCCCATCACCAAAACGCTGCTGCAATTTCAAGGTGTCCACATACGGAAAGCCCAACTGCACCGTCGGCCTGCCCGGCATCCTCCGTCGCAATACCCGTAAAGCAATGTCCTGCGCCGCCATCCCCGTCGGCGTCAAGAATACATCCTCAGCCTTGCAACCATAGAAACCCGCCAGCAACTCCCGCAGCTCCATCAGCGCCCCGCGCCCCCCCCCCAACCCCGGATCCCCCAAATAAAATGCAGCCTGCCGCGTGGATACAATCTGCCCCGTGTGCTGCCAAAATAACTTCAGGCTCTCCCACCCCTCCTCAGTCACTCTCACCCCGGGCAAAATCTCCCCACTCACTAACTCCCCCGACCCCCGACCCCGACCACGTACAAAATCCACCGCACGCTTGGCCGTCCTCACCGAGGGAAAAACCAAAGCGTGGTTCGATCGGCAAATCCGACGACTCAACTCGCTCACCAACCGGTGAATCACAAAACGGGGATACCCACAGGCCAGCCGTGACACCACCTCAGGCCGCTGCTCCTCATATCCCACCACATGCTCCCACTGCGGCAACGCCATCGATACCGCATGCTCACACGAAGGCATCGGCTTGCCCAAATCACCTCCCAGACACAATGGTTGCTTCAGTAACTCCTCAGCTGTCATCAACCTACCCTCCTCTTCCCAACCCTCTTCCGTGTTGACTCCAACGCCCGCTCCAAATCAGCACGCAAATCCTCGAAATCCTCGAGCCCAACCGAAAGCCGGATCACACCATCACCAATTCCCACCCGACGCCTCACCTCCGGCGGAACCGACGCATGCGTCATGCTCGCAGGATGACAGATCAAGCTCTCTACCCCGCCAAGACTCTCCGCCATGGTAAACCACTTCAGCCTGCCACAAAAACGAAGCACCTCCGACTCCGTCCCCCCAATGTCCAAAACCAGGATCCCCGACCCCCCCGCCATCTGCCCCCGCGCCAAACTCGCCTGCGGATGACTCGACAGCCACGGATACCTCACCCACTTCACCTCAGGCCTGCTCTCCAACCACTCCGCCAACGCCAAAGCCGTCGCACAATGCCGCTCCATCCGAACCCCCAGGGTCCGAACCCCCCTCGCAGTCAGCCACGCATCAAACGGCCCGGGCTGCAAACCCAACGCCTTCTGCGCAAAAATCATCCGCTCCTGCCACACCCTGCTCCGCGTCACCACCACCCCGCCTAGACTGTCACTGTGACCATTCAAATACTTGGTCGTGGAAGATAAGGAAAGGGTCGCCCCCAATTCCAAGGGCCGCTGCAAATAAGGAGACGCAAATGTGTTGTCCACTAAGACCGGAGCCCTCACCCGCCCAGCCACCTCGCAAAGCCCCCGCAAATCTAACACCTTCAGTAAAGGGTTCGTCGGTGACTCCAACCAAACCAAAGCCGGCTTCCGTCGCTCAATCTCCCCCCAGTTCTCCGATTTCGAAAAATCAAAATAACTCGCCCTCACACCAAATTTCTCAAATACCCGCGCAAAAAGCCGATAAGTACAGCCGTAAACGTTCTCCTCTAACAACACCTCATCCCCACTCGACAAAGTCGAAACCACCGCCGTTATCGCCGACACACCGCTCGCAAATACCGTCGCAAATCGCCCCCCCTCCAGATTCGCCAACGTCCGCTCCAATAACCTGAAATTCGGATTGCCCGACCGCGTGTAGTCAAACCCCCCGGCATTACCACGCTCAAAAGTGGAGGTCAGAAAGACCGGCGGCATCACCGCACCCGTCCCCGCATCAAAACCACGCCCCTCATGCACAGCACGAGTCTGAAAACCCTCCCCACCTCCCCGCTTGCTACGCCGCTTTGTGTTTGCCTTGTTCACGGCGCGCAATGGCACTGGAGTTTCCCCCTCCCGACAATCCAAATCTTCATCCAACTCCCCACCGCTTAAGCCTTCGCCCCAACCGCTCCAACCCCGTCCGCGAAACCAAACACGGAAAATCCCGCCGGATCTGACCCAACTCCGGCACCTCACCCCACGCCGTCACGGTAAAAAACTCCGCCAACCTCCGACCCCTAAAACCCAAACCCCGCTGCCGGTCCAAAAAACGCCGCCTCAATGCCACCTCCCAATCCTCCAAGGATGCCGGAGGCTCCATCGCATGCCTCCCAACCCACGGCAACCATTCCGAGATCTGCGACTGATGCTGCCAGCTGAGCAAAGCCACCTCCGAGAAAACATCCTCCACCTCCACCGCCAAATCCCACGACCGCTCCCCCGCCACATAACTGTCGGTCGTGTGCAGAATCACCGGCACCTTGCACGGCCTGGCCACACGCTCACCCGAGGGAAACTCCGGCGTATACGCATGCGGAACGTTCAACAAATACGCCACCCTCCTCACCCCCTCCGCCACCATCAAATGATCCACATGCAATCCCGCCAACGGATCCGCCGGCAAAGGAGGACAAAATAAATAATCCGGCTCAAAATCCCGAATCGCCCTCCATAAACCACCCAGGAATGCCGGCCCCAACTCAATGCAACCCTCCCGCGGAACCTCGCCCCCAGGTAAACGCAACAACTCAAATTCATACCCCCCCAGTTTCGCCGATGCCCTCTGCTCCTCCAGCCTCCGAACCGCCGTCTCCTCACGACTCATCACATGATGCCCCGCAGCCCCATCCGTACACACCAACACCCTCGGGTGAAATGCCTCGCCCAACCGACGCCTCCACTGCGCAAATAAACCCGCCGCAGTAAACTCATAGTCGTCAAAATGCGCATGCACAAATAACGCACGCACTTCGCGCCCCTCCCCAGCCACCTCACTCTGCCGCTTCCTGCTCCTGCTCATCATGTCTCTTCCCTGAACTCCAATCCTGCCACCATGCTAATCCTCTACCCTGTCGTCCTCCTCGTTCATCCACCTCGGATAAAGCTCCGACGGCAATTCCCCGCGCCGAATCAGCTCCTGCAAGTCGCGAATAATTGTCCTCCGCGCCACCTTGAACTGACGCGACAACGCCGAAATGTTCGGACGATCAGTCGCGTCCGCCAACATCTGGCGTATCTGGCTCTGCCGACTCAGCCGGTCAGTCGATCGACTCAACAATTCCTGTATGTCCACCCGCTTCGAACGCTCCAACGCCTCAAACTGTCGCACCACTTCCTTCTCCCCGCATTCCTCCAACGCCGTGTCGACCGTCCGCCGCAACTCATGCAGATCCACCGGCTTCGTCAGGCAATAATGCGCCCTCCGCGGCCCTTGAAGCACCTCCATCAACTGATGCACCTCCAACGCCCCGGAAACTACAATCACCGGCACATGCGCCAGCGCATCCTTTAACTCCGCCAAATAATCCAACCCCAGCTCCCCCTCCGCCAAGACATGATCCAGCATGATCAGGTTGGGCACCGTCTTCGCCAATGCCCTCAACGCATCACTCCCAGTGGTCACCCGCTCCAGGCTGTAACCCTCCAACGCCTCCTCATAAATCTCATACTGCAAATCGTCATCCTCAATCACCAGGATGTGCGGAAGGGAACTCATCGTTCCGGAAGCATCACCCAGAAGCCCCACCAAATCAAGACACCGAACCGCTAGACCAACCGTACCCCACAGACTCAAAAACCCGTCATCGCCCCATACCGCAAACCCCGCAGACTAATCCCCAAACCCTCCCCACCCAACGCCTCCACCACCTTTAAGTAAATCGCAACCCCAGTCACCATGACATCTGCCCGATCCGGAGGCATACCCCGCACCAACCGCCTCTCCCCTAAACCCAACCCCCATAAACGCTCACACCAACCCGCCAAACCGGCCCGTGAAATATACGTCCCCTCCAACTTATCCCGCTCATAACTGTCCACCCCGCGTTCCAGCCTGGCCAAAATCGTCGCCGTCCCGCTCGCCCCCACCACCGACAACCGCCCCCCGCGAAACCCGCCACCCAAAACCGCCTCCACACCCGGAATCACCCCCCGATCCAACTCCTCCCCCACCCAGCGCAAACACTCCTCACGCTGCTGCAGCGTGGGATGCTCCCCCACCCCAAGCCTCTCCAGACATCGCACCGTGCCCAACGGACGACTGCACCGGTAAAGCACCTCCCCGTCCCGCCCCACCACAACCTCAGTACTCCCCCCTCCCACATCCACCACCACCACCAAACCCGCTGCCATCCCCATCCCGGATACCGCCCCACGATAGGTCCACTCCGCCTCCTCCTCCCCACTCAATACCCTCACCTCAACACCCGCCACCTCCCGCACCAGCGTAAGAAACTCAACCCGGTTGGATGCCTCCCGCGCCGCACTCGTCGCCACCGCCATCACCGCCCCCGCCCCGCGTGAACGCGCCGCCTCCACCATCAAGCGGACCGCCTCAGCCGTCCGCTTCATCGCCGCATCCCCCAACCTGCCGCTCTCATACAAGCCCGCCCCCAAACGAGTCTGCTCGCTCCCCTCCCACAACGGCTCAACCAAACCTCCCTCACCAACCTCCGCCCCCAATACCTTGATCGAGTTGGTCCCAATATCAATCACCGCACGACAAGACATAACCCTCCTACTGAATGCCAAAACTCCAAAACACCCTCATGAAGGCAACACCATCGACTGCGCCAGAACCGCCGCCCCAGCAATACCCGCATCGTCCCCCAACGCGGAAGCCACAATCTCCACCCCACCAAAGGTCCCTGTCATCGCATAGTCCTTCGCCGTCTCCGTCACAATCGCCATCATGTCGTCGGATAACTGCTGAATCATACCACCACCCAAAACCACCACCTCCGGATTGAACACGTTGATCAGGTTCGCTACCGCAATACCCGTATACTCCGCAGCCTCCTCAATCACCCGCTCCACCAACTTGTCCCCCCGCTTCAATGCCTTCCGCAAATCCCCACTCCTCAAATCATCCAGATCCGGACCCAACATGTCCGTCAAAACCGTCTTCTTCCCGTCCTTCACCGCCCCCAGCAGCTTCTTGAATAAGGCGGCCCGCCCCGCCAATGCCTCAAAACACCCCCGGTTCCCACAACCACACTTCGGCCCACCCACCTCCAAAACCATGTGCCCCACCTCGCCCGCCGTCCGGTTGAAGCCCCGAAATAATTCGCCGTTGATTACTAACCCCCCTCCAATCCCCGTACCCAAAAAAATCCCGATCATGCTCCTCGGCTTCGCCCGCAGCTCAACATGGTAAACCCCCAACGTGCACACGTTACAGTCGTTCTCCAATAACACCGGCACCCCCAACAGCTTCGACAACGCCTTCTGCAAACCCACGTTCTTCCACCCGGGCAGGTTCGGCGAAAACACAATCTCCCCCCGCTCCGGATTGACCGACCCCGGAGCCCCCACACCCACCGCCCGAATGTCCTCCAGCTTCAAATCACACTCGTCCACCACCTCCCGCACACACCTCGCAATCCGCTCAATCACCGCATCCGGACCGCGCTTCGCCTTGGTGCTCAGACGATGCCGCCCAATGCACTTCGACTTGCCGTCATACAAACCAGCCAGAATCTTGGTTCCCCCAAGATCCACTCCCACTACGTAGTCCTTGCGCTCTTGCTCTGACATGTCGTTGATCAGTTTCTAGTTGGTCTCCTGTGCGGCTCTATTCGCCCTGCAACATCTCTGCAATCTTCCCCTGCAACTCCCCCGCCACCTCGCCCACCGGCCTCTCACCATTCACCATCGTAAAACCATGCCGATTCTGTAACCGCTTATACTGCTCCTGAACCAAGGCCTGATACTGAACAAAACTGTCAAACATGTCCCGCGATAGGCCCAAATCCATCCCGCTCTCCCAATAGTCCAAGGTGTGGTTCTTCGCAAAATTCCGCTGCAACAATTCCTCCGAAGAAACGTTCAGGTAAAACACCGCGTCCGGCTGCACCGCCATCCCGTAAAGATTCATCAACCACTCCTCATCCATCCCCCGCACCAAATCCCTCACCATCGGCGTGTAAATATACCGGTCCGCCAACACCATGAAACCCGCCTTCAAACTCGGCAAAATGATGTTCTCCAGCTGGTCAGCAAAATCCGTCGCGTAAAACAAGCTCATCGTAATGTGACCAAGAATGTTCCCCTGCTTCGCCCGCTCCAGCTCCTCGCTCACCAAAGACGACCGCTTCAAACCCACCTGCACCGTCGCATGCCCCCCGCCCTCCAACCACTCCACCAAACGCGCAATCTGCGTCGAACGCCCCGACCCATCCGCCCCCTCCACCACAATCAACCGCCCGGTCAACTGCTCAGTGTCGACCCCAGGAACCCCACACCCCAAAAAACGCTTGGGCCGCCGCGGCGGCACCTCCACCTTCACAGGAACCACCGCGCGTGACCGACGACCCGCAGGCTTCTTCTTGCTCGTCACTTTGCGTTCCTTGCCAGTCATGAATGCCCCCCAGCTCTAAACCTATCCAGGTCAATTCGCGCCGCCACCAACTGCCGCAACACGCTCTGCTGCGCCTCTACCGGCCGGTTCGCGTCTACCACCAAAAACCCAAACTCTGAACTCATCGCCAAATATTGCTCAAATAACCGGCCCTGAAATATCCGGAAACTCTCATACGGATCCTGCGAAAGCCGCATGTCCATCCCCGCCTCGAAATACTTCAACTCCGGCCGACCATCCAGAATCCGACGCAAACTCACCTCCAACGGTGCATTGAAAAAAAACGTCAGGTCCGGCAACGGAGCAAAGCCATACAACCCCCGCACCCACTCCGCATTACATCCGCGAACAGTGTCCCGCGCAAACGCCGTAAATACATACCGGTCACATAACACCAAATACCCCGCCCGCATCAATGGCACCAACTGCCGCTCAAACCGGTCCGCAAAATCCGTCGCGTGAATCAAACTAAAGGTCGTCGGCGTCAGCAAATGCCTCTTCTTCCCCTTGCTCGTAGCCGTCTTCACCAACTCCGACGAATTCCACTCGCTGAAAAAAACCTTCAACCCCTGCAACTCCAGCCAACGCTGCAGCAAATAGATCTGGGTGGACTTGCCCGAACCATCCAGACCCTCCACTGCAATCAACCGCCCCGGATATCCTAATTCGGCAAATGATTGCTTCATGAATCTCCAGAGAAGCTACCCTCCGCCTCCCCTTTGACAAGCACGGAACCTCCACCACACTCAGGAACAACGTTTACAGCCCAGATCTATTCTGTTTGCATCACCCGCATGTTGAAAAAATTGCTGACCTGCTCCGCCTTGACAGCCATGCTCACCCTCACACCCGGTTGCTACTCCACCTCGGAAGGCCACGTCCGCCCAGGAGTCCCTTTCGTAAAAGACTCCATCCAAAGCAGCTACGAAATGCCCATGGCCACAGTCCACGACGCCGCCATCGCCGTCCTCCAAAAGAACGGCGAGGTCACCGGCGATGACGTCGTCAAACGTGTCGTCTCAGGTGTCGCCTTCGGTCGTAAAATCTGGATCAGCTTCAGCGAGGATACCCCCGGAATCACCACCGTCACCACCCAGGCCCGATCCTCCGCAGGAGGCCCTGACGTCGAGATCGCCAGCGAAATCGATAAACGCATCTACGGACAACTCGCCCGCTCCCAAACCCAATAAAAACCCCCAGTCACCCCGGCACCATCAGCCTCACCTCAACCCGAGCCGAGACGGGCTTGCCTTGCACGCTCCCGACGAGCCTCATACTTGGCCCTCATCACCGGCACCAGCTCCACCAGCCGGTCATACAACCGCTCCGCCACCTCCCAACGCTTCATCTGCTCCGCCAAAGCCGCACCCGCCCCCCCCGCGCGCTCCACCCACAAAACATCCGCCTCCTCCCCAGCCTGTAAATTGCCACCCTCCGTCACCCGTAAATAATGTTCCAATGCCCGAACCTGCATTCCCGACCGATTGGTCGCCCCCGGCAATAGCGCCTTCGCCTCCAAACACATCGCCAAACCCACCTCGGCCTGACTCCTCACCGCAACCGCCGCCGTCATCACCATCGCATTGGTATACGCCGCCACAGCCATGTCGTACTGCTTCACGTCAACCGTCGCCAACTGGAAATGACAGTTGCCAATCTCCCCCCACGCCAAAGGAACCAATGAACTCTCCGGATGATTCTGCGGAATCTTGGTATACGCCTTAATCGCCTCCCCAAAACCCTCCAGAATCTTGTCGGCATCCGCCCCCAGCCGAAATGAATCGCCCAATGCAAAATACGCCTCCGGCAAAAGACCCGCCGGCGCATTCGTCCCCACCCGGTTGATCAAATCAGTAAAATAACCCCGCGCATCCTTGTAGTTCGATTGCCGATACGCCGACCGCCCCGCCATCATCCAGGCCCGAAGCTTCAGCTCCGACGACGGCCAGTTGGTGTTCATGTAAATCTGCTGGTACTCGCCCTCCGCCAAATCATACATCCCACGCCGAAAGTGATAGTCCGCCACCCAGTGCAACGCTGCCGGGGCCAGAGCGTGCTTCGGAAAACGCTCCAGAAAACCCTGAAAACCCTCCAGCGCCCGGCCCTCGTCCCCCGATCGATGCGCGCTCCAAGCCAACTCATACATGGCTTGACCCCGGGCAGGATGATCCGCCCCATGCGCCTTCAACCACCGGTCATACTCCGCCGCCGCATTCGCCCAGTCACCCTCCTGCTGCCAGGTCCGCGCCATCGCCAACCCCAACTCCGGAGCCAGTGACGACGAAGGAAACTTCTGCAGAAACTCCGTGAACAGCTTGCGCGCGTCCTCCGGCCTGCCCGCCTCCCCCAACGCCTGACCAAATACCATCACCGCCCGATCCCCAAAATAACTCTGCGGATATAACTGCAACACCATCCCCATCGCCGCCTCGCCAGCCTCCAAATCTCCCAACCCCGTCGAAACCCGCACAATCTGATACAACGCATGATCCCCCACCGCCTGCCTAACCTCCGGTAACTCAGCATAGTTGGTCGCCACCCGCCAGTAATGCACCGCCGCCCGCTCGTTCTGTCCCTGCAAAAACCTCACATCACCCGCCTTGAACCACGCCACCGCCTGCTCCACCGAACGCGGCAAACCAATACCCGCCAACTCAAAAGACTGCCCCGCCTCCTCCAACCGCGCCGCCGCACCCCCATCCCCCCGCCTCGACTCCTCCCACGCACACCAGCCCATCGCACAAGCCGCACGCGCACCCCAGCCCTCCACCTCATTCGTCACCCCCACCAAACCCTGCCGCGCCTGCTCCAAAAACCTCAACCCCTCCAACCTCCTGTCCGCCGGCACCGCAAAATAACGGCGCAAGGTCAGCTCAGCAATCGCCACCCGCAAGGGAAATACAACCGGCTCACCACCATAGCGGCCAACCCACCCCTCCAACCTCGACAATGACGCCTCCAGATCGCCCTCCTTCAAACTCAAACGGGCCAGCTCTGACGCCGCCTCCCGCCTCCGTGCCTCCACCACACCCGGCTCAAGGTTGCGCCCAAACATCTCCATGGCCCTCGCTCCATCCCCCTTCTGTTCATACACCCGCCCCGCCAACCCCACCGCATCAGCACCAAAGGCCGCCGCCCGCGGATCAGCCTCCGCCGTCAACGTCCCCACCAACCGCTCCACAGTCAAAACCGCCTCATCAGTCTTCCCCAAAGCCAGCTGCAAACGCGCCACCAAATGCAAACGCTGCCACGCCAGTATCCCCGGCCACCGATCCACCGGCAACCGCCCCAAAAGCTCCAAACCCGCCGCAGACTGCCCCGTCAACAATGCCGTCTCCCCCATCAATAAATAACCCAGTGCAACACCAGACCGATCCTCCTGCCCCTGGCTCAGCCGGAAAAATAAACCGTCAGACCGGCTCAGCAACGCAAACGCCTCCCCCGCCTTCCCTACCTGCTGCAAAGCATAAGCCTGCCCTACCAAGGCATCCAGCGCCCGCTCAGAGTCCGGATGCGCCTCCAGCATCGCCCCATACGCCACAATCGCTTCCTCATACCTCCGCAACTGAACCAAACATTCCCCCACCCAGAAATCATAGCGATCCCGCCAGATCCCCGCCGCCTCCCGCCGATCAGTCAACAATGCCAGCGCCTCATCCACCTTCCCCTGCCGAAAACACGACTCCGCCAGCAACAGATGCGCCTCCGCCAAATGAACGGAATCCGGATACTCCCCCACAAAAACGCGAAGCCTCTCCTCCGCCAGCTCAAAAGCCGCCGTCTCATAAAACCGCGCAGCCACCTCCCACGCCCGAACCTCCCCCTCCCCATTGCCAGCCGCTTCCCCTGCCTCAACCCGCAATACCCCAAACCCAATCGCCAACAAAACCAAACAACACCAAACCCGCCACATAAATTCTCGCTTCACAGTCATGCGCTTCTTCGCTGCATCATAGGCCAGCCCTAGCCACCTGTCACCATATGCCGCCGCAGGAATTGCCCCGTAACACTCACCTCACATGCCGCCACCTCCTCCGGCGTCCCCTGCACCACCACCCGCCCCCCGCCAGCACCACCCTCAGGCCCCAAATCAATCACCCAGTCCGCCGTCTTGATCACATCCAGATTATGCTCAATCACCACCAGCGTATTCCCCGCAGCCCGCAACTTGAACAACACATCCAGCAACGTCGCCACATCGTGGAAATGTAAACCTGTCGTCGGCTCATCCAGAATATACAAGGTGTGCCCCGTGCTCTTCCGCTTGAGCTCCGCCGCCAGTTTCACCCGCTGCGCCTCACCACCACTCAATGTCGTCGCCTGCTGCCCCAACCTCAAATACCCCAACCCCACCTCCGCCAGGGTCGCGCAGGCATCATGAATCTGCGGCACCGCCCGAAAAAATCGAACGGCATCATCCACCGTCATCTCCAGGACATCCGCGATGTTCATCCCCTTGTACGTGATCTCCAGGGTCTCCCGATTGTAACGCCGCCCCCCACACCCCTCGCAAGTCACATACACCGGAGGTAAAAAGTTCATCTCAATGCAGATCAAACCGTCCCCACGACACTTCTCACACCTCCCCCCCTTCACGTTGAAACTAAACCGACCCGCATCATACCCCCTCACCCGCGCCGCCGGCAGCCGGGCAAATAAATCCCGAATCTGGTTGAACATCCCCGTATACGTCGCCGGATTGCTGCGCGGCGTCCGCCCAATCGGCGTCTGGTCCACCACCACCATCTTGGATAAATACTCAATCCCCAGCAGCTCACGATGCTTCCCCGGACGATCCTTCGCCCCATACAACCGACGACTCAAAGCCTTCCGCAAAATGTCATCCACCAATGTGCTCTTCCCCGACCCGCTCACCCCCGTCACACAGGTGAACAAACCAATCGGAAACTTCACGTCCAACCCCTGCAAATTGTTCTCCTCACACCCCCTCACCTCAACCCAACCCCGCTCAGGCGTCGGCGCCACCCGGGAACGCGGAATGCCCACCCCCAACTCGCCCCGCAAATACCGCGCAGTCAATGAACGCTCATGCCGCAAAACCGCTTCCAACGGCCCCGCCGCCACAACCTCCCCGCCATGCACCCCAGCCCCGGGCCCCATGTCCACCACGTAGTCCGCCCGACGAATCGTGTCCTCGTCATGCTCCACCACCACCACCGAATTCCCCGCATCACGCAACCCCTCCAACGTCCGCAACAACCGCTCGTTGTCCCGCTGATGCAGCCCAATGCTCGGCTCGTCCAGGATATACAACACGCCCACCAAACCCGCACCTATCTGCGTCGCCAACCGGATCCGCTGCGCCTCACCCCCACTCAAGGTCCCGCTCTCCCGGTCCAATGACAAATAACCCAAACCCACATCCGCCAAAAAACCCAGCCGCACCTCAATCCCCCGAATCAAATCACCCGCCACATGCCGCTGAAACTCACTCCAACCCGCCACCAACCCACCGAAAAACTCCCGCGCCTGCGCAATCGTCAACCCACATACATCCATGATCGATAACCCGGGAACCTTCACCCCAACCCCATTCTCCCCACCACCATAGCGCTCCCTCGATTCCACGCCGCCCAAAGTCACCGACAATACCTCGCGCCTCAGCCTCCGCCCCCCACAGGCATCGCAAAACCGCGGACTCATAAACGCCTTCACCCGGTTCTTCGTGAACTCACTCTCGCTCTCCTGCAGCATCCGCTCCAAATTCGGCAACACCCCCTCAAATGACCGCTGCACGGTGCTCGACTTGCCCGCCCGCCAAAACTTGAAGGTCACCTCCTCCTCACCCGACCCCCGCATCAATACATCGCGAAATGACTCGGGCAGCTTCTCATACGGCACCTCCAAACTCTGCCCGTAATGGTCCGCCACTGCCCGCAACATGCTCTTGTAATAAGTAACCATCCGCTTGCCACCACGCCGCCACGCGGAAATCGCCCCCTCCTCCAAACTCTTCCCCGGATCAGGCACCACCAACTCCTCGTCAAATACCCGCTTCTGCCCCAAACCATGACAAACCGGACAAGCCCCAAACGGTGAGTTGAACGAAAAATGCTTCGGCGTCGGCGGATCAAAAACCTCCCCCGTCTCCGGACTCATCAAGCCGTTCGAATACACCGTCTCCTCCCAAACCGCCCCATCCCCGTGAGCCTGATGCAACACCACCACCCGACCCTCACCCCACTTCAACGCCGTCTCCACCGAATCACTCAGCCGCACCCGCACCTTCTCCTCCATCACCAGGCGATCCACCACCACCTCAATCGTGTGCGCCCGCTTCGGATCCAACGGCAACCTCACGTTCGCCTCCAACTCCACCAGCTCCCCATCCACCCGGGCACGAACAAAACCCTCCCGCGCCAACCGCTCCACCACATCCCGAAACTCCCCCTTCTGCCCCCGAACCACCGGCGCCAATACCATCACCCGCGTCCGCTCAGGAAACCCCAACACCCGGTCCACAATGTCACTCGTCGATTGACGAAACATCGGCCGCCCACTCACCGGACAATGCGGCTGCCCCACATGCGCGTAAACCAGCCTCAGGTAATCGTATATCTCCGTCGTCGTCGCAATCGTCGACCTCGGATTCGCCCCGGATGACCGCTGCTCAATCGCAATCGCCGGCGATAACCCCTCAATCCGATCCACCTCCGGCTTGGATAACTGATCCAGAAACTGCCGCGCATACGCCGACAATGACTCCACATACTTCCGCTGCCCCTCCGCAAACAACGTGTCAAACGCCAGAGACGACTTCCCCGACCCGCTCAACCCCGTAAACACCACCAGCCGGTTGCGCGGAATCTCCAATGTCACGTTCTTGAGGTTGTGCTCCCGCGCCCCCTCAATCTTAATGCAATCCTTCGCCACGGTATCAACTCCAGTAAACCAAAATAGCCCCAAAGCATAAGAAGACCCCCACCCCAGAGCAAGCCCCCTGCGCCCCACTCAAACCAAGAGAAGCAAAAACAGGTTCGCCAAATTGAATACCGCATGCGCCACCACCGGCGCCACCAAACTGCCCGTCAACTCATACAACCACACCAGTAACACCCCCAGTAACACCAACGACGGAAACGTCATCGCGTTCATGTGAATCAACCCGAATACCCCCGCCGAAACCCACATCCCCCACCCCACCCCCACCCGCCGCCGCAAAAATCCATACAAAATCCCCCGAAACAAAACCTCCTCCGCCATCGGCGCCGTCGTCACCGCAATCAACCCAATCAGAAAATAAACCCCACCACCCCCCAACGACTGCAAAGTCTCCACTACCACCTGCGTCTCCGGCTCCAACGACAACCACCTCATCACTTCCCCCGTCCCAAAACTCATCAACCAGGCAAAAGGCAACACCATCAACCCCGCCGCCAACCCCATACCCGCCGCCCTCCTCCACCGCCCCCCCGCCAAACCAAATACCTCCCCCCATCCTGCCCCCTCC
>JBJOII010000051.1:0-26146 GCA_046047235.1 Verrucomicrobiota bacterium
AAGCGGTAAGAGGTAAGCGGTAAGAGGTAAGCGGGAAGCGCGAAGCGGCAAGTGCAGAGCGGTAAGGGGTAAGCGCTGAGGGCTGAGGCGTCTCGCGGGTGCGAGACGCAGGAAGCTAGAAGCTAGAAGCTGGGAGCTAGAAGCTGGGAGCTAGAAGCTGGGAGCTGGGAGCTGGGGGGCAGGCGCTGTGTGCGAGGTTGGCTAAAAGATCAGACTGATTAGACAGATCGGTCTGATGGGGTGTGGCCCCATGTTAAGCGGCAAGCGCTCAGAGCTGCGGCTACTCGCCTGACCTCCTCTTGATCCTTGTCTGCTGCCTACTGCTAACGGCTAAAGGCCAACCGCCAACAACGCGGCCTTTAGATGCCGGCGCCGCGGAAGCGGAGCCAGAGCAGCATTGTGTGGGCGAGGCCGGCGAGGGCGAGGGCGAGGCTGAACTTGAGCTTGCGGGTTTTGTGGCGGAAGAGGGCACGGCCCAGGAGTCCACCGAGGAAGCCGCCGAGGAGGATGAGGGTGAGGAGGGTTATTTCTGAGATGCGCTGCTTCTGGCGGATGGCGCAGATTTTATCCCAGCCGAAGGCGGCGAGAGTGATGGCGGAGAGGACGAGTAACCAGAGCGGGTAGGCGTTATCCAGCGTGAGGTGCATGGGGGTTTAGCGTTTATTGTGCCATGAGGCGAGGGTGTAGCGTTCCTGCAGCAGGGTTCGCATCTCGCTCTCGAGAGGGGCCGTGAAGGGAGTGACGGCTTGCCATCCGGATTGCATCTGATTACGGACGGCCTCACCTGAAGCAGGGAAATGGCAGAGAAAGTCGGAGTGATCGCGTCCGGCCCGGTAGCTGGGTTCGAGGGAGGGATGGTGGAGGACCTGTCTGATTTGGTTGAGGTCCATGGACAGGAGGAACGTCCCGTGGAATAGAATGTGGGAGCGGGTGCGTTTCTGGGCATTGCCGGAGAATTTCCGGCCTTCGATGGCGAGGTCCGTATGGCCTTGGATAGTGATCGGGGCGGGTGCGAGCGGGGCCAGGATGGAACGGTTTCGTTCCATGATCGCGGTGTTGGTGGAGGTGACCGAACGGAGTTCCGGGTGTGAATCTATCTGGAGTATCAGGGCGTAGTTCAGACAGCCGGGGCCTTGGAGGACGGTACCACCGCCGCTGCAACGTCTGAGGATGGGGATGTCTTGTTGTTTGCAGGCGGCCTGGTTGACCTCGGATGCGGTGCGGTTGCCATGACCGAGGACGACGAAGAGTGAGGGGGATTCCCAGAAGCGGAGCGCTTCGGTGCCGGGGTGTTGGGTGCACCAGTTCAGCAGCGCTTCATCCGCGGCGAGATTCTCCTCAGGGCGGAGGAAGGTGTGGTCGAAGCAAAACCGGTCAGGCATGACGCGGAGAGCCAACACCGTGTGTGCAGCGAGGACAATGCTTTTCAGAAGAGAGGGGCGCCAAGCGCTGCGGGCTGAGGGCTGAGGGCTGCCTGTCCTTCGAAGCTCAAAGAGCGAAGGAGGAAGGGCTGAGGGCTTTTGCATCGCGTGGTGGCGCGATGCAGGTAGAGGGGAGAGAGGAGATGGGAGACCGTGGGGGGCGCGCCTGCGGCGTGCGGGAGCTATGGGTGGCATGGAATGGCGGTTGGCGGTAGCGGGTTACTTTAGGGTTTTGCGAAAAGGTTGGTGCGTGGTAGATGGCAGGGAGATGAAGATGCGACGAGAGATGCTGGCGATGCTGGTGGCGGTGTGTGTGCTGCTTTCTGGCAATGGGTTGGCAGCCCAGGTGGCGGTGGATTTGGGGGCTTATGCGGGGGTGAGGATTACGGGGAATGTGGGGCAGGTGTATTCCGTGGAATCCTCGGCGGTAGCGGAGGGCGGGGCGTGGGAGTGTGAGGATTATGTGCTATTGAATGCTTCCACGCAGTTGTGGGTGGACAGGGGTGGGGAGATGAGGGGTCGTCGGTTTTATCGGGCAGTTGAGGTGGGGGGGCTGACGAACATGGTTTTCATTCCTCCCGGGACCTTTCGCATGGGGAGTCCGGCCAATGAGTTTGAGCGGGCGGAATCGGAGGGGCCGCAGACTGAGGTGACCCTGAGCCGGGGGTATTGGATGGGACGACATGAAGTTACGCAGGGGGAGTATCTGGAAGTAACGGGGGAGAATCCGAGCTTTCACAATGGTGTGAGGGGGGCGGTGGATTGGGGGACTGACTTGAGTCGGCCGGTGGAGCGGGTGAGCTGGGACGATGCGGTGCGGTATTGTTCATTACTGAGTGCGCGCGAACTTGCTGCGGGCAGAATACCGGTCGGGACGGCGTATCGGCTGCCTACTGAGGCCGAGTGGGAGTATGCCTGCCGGGCTTTGACGTCATCGCGTTACAGTTTTGGGGATGACCTTGGCGGCACGAACCTGACGGAGTATGCCTGGTATTATGGGAATCGCGGTTCACTGGGAGGGACGCATCCGGTGGGGGGGAAGTTGCCGAATCCGTGGGGTTTGTATGACATGCACGGGAATGTCTTTGAGTGGTGTTTGGACTGGTATTGGGATTATCCCGGCGGGCGGGTGTCGGATCCGGCGGGCGGCGCATCGGGAACCTACCGCATTTTCAGGGGTGGCGCATGGAGCCACAATGCGCATTACAGTCGGGCGGCGCATCGTTCAAGTTTCTTCCCGAGCGTGGTCGGTGACGCGCTGGGTTTTCGGGTGGTGCTGGCGCCGGTCGCGTTGTGATGCCTGCGTCCCGCGTGCGGGATGCAGAAGCCGGGAGCCGGGAACTGGGGAGTCTGACCGATCTGACGGATTGGACTCATCATGCGGGCGGGCGGCGTTACCCAACCTGGCGGAATCCTTGGGGTGAATGAGGTCAGGCCGTGGCTGGAAAGCGAAGCGCCGCCCGCGGGTTGTGCGGACGGCGTCGGGTTTCGAGCTCTGAGGAGCATTTTACTTAGCGGCTTTCGGGAGGTCCGAAGCCACGGCGGGGACCACGGCCCATGGGGGCGAAGGCCTTGGAACGATCGTCTTCGTTGTTCCATTGGGGATTGCGGGGGCGTTGGCCGTGCGGGCCTTGGGGTCCTTCGCTGCGTTGGTTCCAGGCATTGCCCCTGCGGCCGGGGTTGTTACCGGGGCGATCCATGTCGGGATTGCCCCGGCCTTGGCCCCGACCCTGTCCGGGACGGATGTGTTCGCCGCAGTTAGGGCAGGTGATGCCTTGTCCGCGGTTTTGCTGGCGGTTTTGGAAGCCGGGGTTCGGGCGCTCGTTCCGGTTGTCGAGCGCGGGGCGTTGCCGTTGTGAGGGCTGCATATTGCGTTCGCTGGGGCCTCGGCGTCCGGGACCCTGCCGGTCCTGAAGCATGGCTTCCCGGCGTTCGCGTTGTTGGGGGCGGACGGAGTCCTGATCGACATCGCGTTGCCGCTGGCGGCGTTGGGGGCGGGCTTCGGGTTGTTCTTCAGTCCACTCGGGTCGGGCGGGCCGGTCTTCACGTTGCGGTGCGGCGTCCTGGGCGAGGCCGGCGAAAGTGGAGAGGCCGAGGGTGAGAGCCAACAGGCTGATTTGGGTTTTCATGGTTTTTTTACCTTTCATTTGAGTTGTGACTGTTTCCGTGTGAGCCGGCCGGCGGGGGGGCGTGTGTTGCTCCCTTGGTGAGCTGGTCGGGTTTAACTTTCATGGTGGCAATGTAGCAGGGTGAAACTTAAGGGCGGGTTAAGGTGCGGGATATGCACAAAAAAATGTGGGGTCGAATTCTTCATGTTGTCTTAAGGTTCGGCGACTGAGAGTGGTCGTGATGGAATGCTGCTGAGGAAGAGAATGGTGTTATGCGAGTGTTATTGGTTGAGGACGAGGTGGATTTGCTGGATAGCCTGGCGTTGGCGTTGAGGGAAGCCGGGTATGCCGTGGACACGGCGGAGGATGGGGAGGAGGGGTTGTATAAGGCGCAAAGCTGGGACTACGACCTTGTGGTGTTGGACGTGATGTTGCCTGGGCTGGATGGGTGGGAGGTGTTGCGCCGGTTGCGTGAGGGGAAGAGGACTCCGGTCTTGATGTTGACGGCGAGAGACACCGTGGCGGACAGGGTGCGTGGTTTGGATATTGGGGCGGATGATTACCTGACCAAGCCATTTGATTTGGACGAGTTACTGGCCCGGGTACGGGCATTGATCCGTCGGGGGGCGGGGCAGGCCAGTTCGAGGATTGAGATGGGTGACGTGGTGGTGGATACGGCTTCCCGGCTGGTATGGCGCGGCGGGGAGGAGGTTGGATTGACGGCCAGAGAGTATGGGTTGGTGGAGTATCTGGTGCTGCATCGGGGGAGCGTGGTAACGCGGACTGAGTTGTATGAGCATTTGTTTGACGAGGATGACAGCACGATGTCGAACCTGTTGGACGTGCATGTGTCGAACGTGCGCAAGAAGCTGGGTCACGATTTTATTGTGACGCGGCGCGGGCATGGGTATTGCGTGGAATGAGCACTGTATTTCGATCGATCCGGTGGCGGCTACTGCTCTGGTATGGGGCGGTGCTGCTTGTCGTCCTGGTTGCTTTTGGCTGCACCGCATTCTGGTTGGCGCGGGAGAATCGACTGGGGGGGATCGACCAGGAGTTGGACATGCGACTGGCGGTGCTGGCTGAGGCCATGCATCCGATGCCCCGGGGGAGGGGGTTTCCCGGGGGGCGAATGGAGGGCGAAGGGAGGGGGCCGGATTCGGGTGTGGGCCAGCGCTTTGAGCGAGAGGGAGGGGATGCGGACGGGCGGCGTTTGTTGGCGGGGAGGCGTCGTGAGCGGTTGGACTGGATGGGGATGGGACCCTTGCCTCCGCCGAGGGAGTTTCGATTGGCGGCTGAGGAGGAAGCCTTGTTTTCGCCGCAGATGGACAGCGCCTATTATTTTGTGATTTGGCGTCCGGAAGGGGAGGTTGTGGAGAGGTCAGCGACGGCGCCGGAGGGGGTGGCGCGGCCGGAGTCGGAGCAGGCTGGGAGTATTCGGCAGGTGCGCAACCGGGGCTTAATGCGGGAGGTGACCTTGTCGAGCCGACGCGGGGTGAGTGTGGTGGTCGGGCGCGACATAGGGTTGGATTTGGAGGAGTTGAGGCGGCTGTCCTGGTGGTTGGTTTTGGCGGGGGCGGGGGTGTGGCTTTTGGGGATGGGAGGGGGATGGTGGGTGGCGACGCGGGCGATTGCTCCGATTGCGGAGATTAGTTCTGTGGCGGGCCGGATTGCGGGGGGGCGCTTGGATCAACGGATTGATGTTGGGGAGACCGACAGCGAGTTGGGGCAGCTTGCAGGTGTGTTGAACCGGACCTTTGAAAGGCTGCGTTCGGCATTTGACCGGCAGGCCCAGTTTACGGCGGATGCTTCGCATGAGTTGCGTACGCCGGTGACCGTGATTTTGACGCAGACCCAGACCTTGCTGAGGAAGGAGAGGACGGCGGAGGAGTATCGACAGGGTCTTGAGGTTTGTGGGCGGGCCTCTGAGCGGATGAGAACGGTCATTGAGTCACTGTTGGTTCTGGCGAGGTTGGATGCTGGAGGTGTGAGTGAGCTGGGTCAGGAGTGTGATTTGGGGCAGTTGGTCGAGGAGACGGTGCGGATGCTGCAGCCGATGGCTGAGGAGTGTGGGGTGCGCCTTCAGGTGAAGGGAGAAGGGGGGCAATGTCGTGGGGATGCTTCTTTACTGGGACAGGTCGTGATGAATTTGGTGAGCAATGCGATTGCCTACAATCGTGATGGGGGTGAAGTGGAGGTGGAGCAGGAGTGTGGGGATGAGGGACAGGTGCTGCGGGTGCGGGACACTGGGGTGGGGATTGAGGACGAACATTTGTCGCATATTTTTGACCGGTTCTATCGGGCGGACAAAGCAAGGTCCCGATCGAAGGGGCATGCGGGTTTGGGGTTGTCGATCGTGAAGTCGATCGTTGAGCTGCACGGTGGCACGGTGGGAGTGGCCTCCCAGCTGGGCAAGGGGACGGTGTTTGAGGTGCGGCTTCCTGCGTTCGTTGCGCGAGACGCAGGAAGAGAGGAGAGAGGGGCGGTAAGCGCTAAGCGGTAAGCGCTAAGCGGTAAGGGGTAAGGGGTAAGCGCAGAGGGCTGCCTGTCCGCCATAGCCTTGGCGAAGGCGGAAGGGCTGAGGGTCGCTGTTCTGTGGTCGGGTCAGATCCAGGGGAGTCGATAGAAGGCGTGTGCGCCGATGATGGCCACCGGCTCGTAGCCTTCGGCCCAGTAGGGGATTTCTGTGGAGATGACGAAGTGGGTTGCGCCCTGTGTGATACCGGGGAGTTGGCTGGGGTAGCGACAGACCATGCGGGAGATTTCGAGGGCTTTTTTGTATTCGGGGGCTTTCTGGAATTTTGTGATGAGGGCATCGATGTGGGTTCCGTTGAGGCAGGAGAAGGCGTGGTAGCCGTTTTTGCCGGTGGTGACGATGCGCAGGGGTGTTCGTTTGAGGCGGTTGGCGCGTTCGCGGATGACTTCACCGACGGCGGTCATTCCGATGGTGCCTTCGCCCCAGGCTTCGCCCATGAGCACGGCGGCGACCGCTTTTTCCTGATAGGAGGGGGAGTGGCCGGAGGTATCGCCGAGAAAGAGTAGAATCAGAAAGGCGACGATCAGGAAGCGATCGCGGAGGCTGATTCTGGTTTTCGGCTTGGTCGGTCTTCGGCGTTTGGGCACGGGTGATGTTAGAAAGTAACTGTGGCTGTGTGGGTGTCAATGGTTCGGGAGTGGGTTGCTTGCCAGACTGGGTTTGGACGATAAGCTGGCAGGCATGAAGCCTTGGGTGAGCATGTTGCTGTTGTCTGTTGTCGTAGCGTTGGGAGGGGAAGCCGAGCGGTTCCCGAATATCCTGTTGATCATCTCGGATGACCAGGCGTGGGGGGATTACAGTTTCATGGGGCATCGCGAGATTGAGACCCCTCACTTGGACAAGCTGGCCTCCGAGTCGCTGGTGTTTCATCGGGGCTACACCACGGCGCCGTTGTGTCGTCCCGCCCTGGCCAGCATCGTCACGGGCTTGTATCCGCATCAGCATGGAGTGACGGGCAATGATCCGGCCCTGCCGAAGCCGGGGGTGAATGCGATGACGGAGAGACAGAACCCTGAGTTTTCCCGATATTATGAGACGATGGTGGGGAATTTTAGGCAGCGACCGAACATGGTCCGGGACTTGGTGGGGCGGGGGTATGCGGCCTTGCAGACGGGGAAGTGGTGGGAGGGAGATCCGGTGAAGGTGGGAGGTTTTACTTCGGCCATGACGCGGGGGGAGGGGGCGGGGGCGAGGCATGGGGATGACGGACTGAAGGTGGGGCGCGAGGGTTTGGAACCGGTGGAATCCTTCATCAAGGAAGCTGGCGACCGGCCGTGGCTGGTTTGGTATGCTCCGTTTCTGCCGCATGCGCCTCACACGCCTCCAGAGGATTTGCTGGCCAAGTATCTTACGAGGACGGCGCATGAGCCTTTGGCGCGGTATTGGGCCTGTGTGGAGTGGTTTGATCGTACCTGTGGTGACTTGCTTGAGTTGGTGGAGCGGGAAGGGGAGGGGGAGACAATTGTGATCTACACCACAGATAATGGGTGGATACAGGACGAGGCTCGAATGAACCGGTACGGGCCGCGATCGAAGCAGACGTCTTATGAAGGCGGAGTCAGGACACCGTTGATGATACGCTGGCCAGGCCACGTGCAGCCCCGGGTGGATCGGGGGAACCCCGTCAGCAACATTGATATTTGGCCTACCTTGGCCGCCATGTTGGGGGTGTCGGTGCCGAAGAGTGTGCCCGGGATCAATCTGATCGATTCGGCTGCGGTGGCGCGGCGGGGGCGGGTTTTTGGCGGGCAGTATGCGCACGATGTGGCGGATGTGGATTGGCCGACCCGGAGTTTGCAGCGGCGTTGGGTGGTGGACGGTTGGTGGAAGCTGATGGCGGAGGCGGGGTCCCGGAGCGTGGAGTTGTATGACTTGGAGCATGATCCGGCTGAGTTGAGCAATCTCGCTGCCGGCAATCCCGGCAAGGTTCTGGAGTTGTTGGGGGTGCTGGACGGCTGGTGGGACGGGGGGCGGCCTTGAGCTCCGGGTTGATTTGAAGGGGCGGATAGACGAATTTGTGTCTCCATGGAAGATGCACATTTGGTTAAGGTTGCGGTTCTGGATACTGAGGTGCAGGCCGAGTTGGTGGGTGCGGTGCTGCGTGACCAGGGTATACCGCATATTTTGAGGACCTACCGGGACTCCGCCTATGACGGGCTATTTCAGGGTATGAGGGGCTGGGGACACGTAGAGGCTGCGGAGAGGGACAGGGAGGCGGTATTGCAGGTGATTCGTGACATGGTCGAGGGTGTTGAGTGAGGGGCAGGGAGTGAGCAGGGGGTGGCAGGTTGCTGCCCAGATATGGCGGATAGAATTTTTGGCTGGGCACTGTGGCCCATGCAAAGGCGGGGCGGATGGGGGCTGGTTCCCAAACGCCGTCTGCGGGGAGCCGGATGCGTCGGTGGCTGCGAGTGCAAGTTGTTGATGTTGTGGTGCTGAAGTTTTTTTCTTGAAGCCGGTTGTTTGGCATGGAACCAGCAAATGAAGAGTCCCAAGCACGCAATCACATTCAAAATCAACTGAAGACATGAGGAGCGTATCAAATTGTGTACAGGTCGTATGGGGATGGTTCGCTGTTCTCCTGGTATGGGGCACTACGTCGGTTGCGGTCGGGCAGGTGAGTGCACCGGTGGTGACGCTGCAGGTTCGGGATGGTGTAGCAACTGAGCAGAGTCCGTTTGTGGATTCCATACCGGACACGGCTGAGGTGGTGTTCATTCGGAGGGGGGATGTGACGAAGCCGTTGACTGTTTACGTCATGACCGGTGGGACGGCGGTCGCGGGCAAGGATTATGCGGTGATTGGTCCTGAGGTGGTGATTCCTGCGGGTGAGGCTGAGTTGGCGGTGGTGATTTCTGCTCTGGACGATGATATTGCCGAGCCGGACGAGAGTTTGGTGATCTCGATCATCATTCCTCCGGGTTTGCCGGGGGAGCCGTCGCCGTATCGCGTGGGCGTTCCGGGAGAGGGGCGGATCATCATTCGGGATGATGAGGCGGGGGGCAATCGGCTGCCGCGTGTGGCGATTACCGATCCGGAGGATGGTTTCATGGTTAGGCCGGGGGAGAGCGTTGGAGTGCGGGTTGTGGCGAGGGATGACGATGGATGGGTTGGGGGGATGGCGCTGTATGTTGGGGGGCGACTCTTTGCTGAGCAGGTGATCGAGTTTGTTCAGCCTCCGGAGCCGGGTCAGGAGCAGGTGTTTGAGTTTGAGTGGGAAGGAACCGAAGCGGGGGTGTATGCCCTGAGGGTCAGGGCGACGGATGATCAGGGTGCGCAATCGTGGTCGAGTCCTGTTCGGGTTGGAGTTGTGGAGGGCTCGGGGCAGACCGTTGTGGGCATTGTTGCCGTGGATGCTCTGGCTGTGGAGCCCGGACCTGATGGGGGGGGTGATCCAGCGATGTTTGCGGTTTGTCGGCGGGGCGACCTGGGTGTGCCGCTGGCTGTCTATTACCAGGTTGGTGGTACGGCGGAGAACGGGGTTGACTATGAATGGCTCAGCGGCGAGGTGGTGATTCCGGAGGGGCAATGGGGGGTTCGCCTGCGTGTGGTGCCGCTGGCGGATGATGTTGAGGAGGCTGCGGAGTCGGTGGTGGTGAAGTTGGTTGATCCGGTGTGTATTCCGGTAGAGCCGCCGCCAGTTGGCTGCTATCGCGTGGGGCTTATGGCGGCTGCGGAGGTGCGGTTGATGGATGCCAATCCGGTAGAGAATCTCCCGCCTAAAGTAGAGTTGCTGCGTCCGCATGATGGCGAGGTGTTTCATGCGCCGGCGGATATCAAGCTGGTTGCGGCGGCTGGTGATCGGGACGGTCGTGTGGTTCAGGTGGCGTTCTACGGTGATGGCGAATTGCTTCACGAATGGGTTGCGGAGGAGAATATGGACCTGGATTGGGGGGGGCAGGAGTTCTGTGCTTTTACGCATGTGTGGGAGGGGGTGCAGGAGGGGTTGCATGAAGTCGTGGTGGTAGCGACGGACGATGATGGCGCGAGCACGCGGTCGAGGGTTGTTTCGCTGCAGGTGGTTGGGGTATTGGAGCCGCCGGTTGTGCGTATTGTGGCAAGTGATCCGCGGGCTGTGGAGGGGGAGGATGCAACAACGTCGCGGCCTGCCCGGTTCCGTGTCTGGCGGACGGGGGACCTGGCCGGTGCTTTGACCGTGTGGTATTCGGTGGGAGGCACGGCTACACCGGATTCTGACTACGCCGGGTTGCCGGGGACTGTGGTGATTCCAGAGGGCCGGAAGAGTGCGGGCATTGAGATCCTGCCTTTGCCGGACGGGGAAGTGGAGCGAGTGGAGACGGTTCTGGTGAGGCTTGAACCTTCTCCGTTGATGGGCCCGGTTGAGAGTTATCGTGTGGGGCATCCCGCGAAGGCGATGGTGGTGATTGTGGATGCTGGAGAGGGCCCTTGTGAGGCGAGGTCGCTGCCGGGATTGGGTTTCGAGCTGGGTCTTCGGGGTGAGCAGGGGATGCCTTACCGGGTGGAGGCGAGTGACGACATGGTGCACTGGGTGCCGGTGGCGGATGTGTTGGGGGATGCGGATGGTCGTGTTCGATTTGTGGATCCGGAGAGGCGTTTGGACGGTCCATGTTTCTACCGTATACGGCCATCATTGGTGGAGGCGATCGAGGCCATGGAGGAGTGATCTTTGATTTCGCGGGGACCTTGCCGGGGCTGGGGCTGGCAGACAAGCGTGTGGTTGCCGGTCCTCCTCCGCGGGTGCGGGTGAGCAGTTGAGAGACTGTGTTGGCGGGGTCTCCGCGAGGGTTGGACCAACGAGCTGCGCGTCCTGTCGGGGGCGCGCAGCTCTTGCCTGTTCAGCGTGGTGAGGGGTTATCGCGCACCCCATCGGGTGTTGGTCAGGAAGGCGAGGAGATCGGAGAGTTCCTGTGGGGTGAGTTGGGTATCCAAGCCGGAGGGCATGACAGAGAGGGTGCCCGGGCGCATTTCGGTGATATCGGCTTTGGAGATGCGCATGGTTGAGTTGGCCCCCAGGGTGAGCTGGATTTCTGTGGCGGTTTCGTTGGCGAGGATGCCGCTGTAGTCTTCGCCGTCCGCGGTGGCGATCACGACGGGTTCATAACTGCGGACGAAGCTGTTACTGGGGTAGACGAGTGCTTCGAGCAGGTCCTTTTCCGTGCGGATTTGGCCGATGCTGGTTAAGTCGGGGCCGACCTTGCCGCCGAGGTAACCCATGGCGTGGCAGGTTGCGCAGGCGGTTTTTTCACTATTGAAGACGGCTTGGCCGCGGCGGATGTCGCCTGGTGTTTGGCGGAGTTGGCTGAGGAGTTGTTCTATCCTGGCGGACTGTTCGGCGGGGTCGGCATCGAGTTCGCGGAGGATTTCCAGGCCTTGTTGCTCGACTTCAGAGGGGAACTGGAGGAGCAGAGATTTCAGAGTGGCTGGCTGGATGGTGCGGAGGGCGGGGGAGCGTTTGATTGAGGCGACGAGCTGGAGCCCGAGTTCGGCATTGGATTGGTCCTTGAAGGCGTCGAGCAGGGGGTTGAGTTCCATGGGGCCGACGAGTGCGAGGTGTTCGGCGAGGCGGGCGTGTTGTTTCGGTGTGAGGGTTATTCGGGTTAGGGCCTGTGTGGCTGCGGTGCGTCGGCTGGCGGGGAGTTCCGGGTTGAGTTCTTCCAGCAGCAGGTCGAACAGTTCGGGGGTGATGGCAGGGATGCGGCCGGTTGCGGCGGCGAGTGCCTGGATCCGGATGTCAGGCGGGAAGAGGCGAGTGTTGCTGATGAACGTGAGGTAGCGGGAGACCGAGGTGGGCAGCGGCTCGTTTTTGGGGAATGGCCAGGACGAGGCTGCGCTGATCGCCTGGCGGAGGAGTTCTTCATCCGGGGAGTTGAGTGATGTGGTTTCAGCCGACATCCAGAGGTCTTTGAGCGTGGCGACCAGAGCGTTTATCCAGCTGTCCGGGGGCGGGTTGGGGGCGGCCTCACCCATAGTCTGAAGCAGCAGGCCTTTGGTCGATAGAGCTGTGTCCGGATCCGTGAGTATGGTTGCGGCCAGGTCCTGAATGTCTCTGTGGCGCAGGAATATCTTCAGCTGTTGCTTGAGTTCCTCTTGTTCTGAGGCGGGGAGGTCTGCCGTGAGCAGGCGCTGCTTTAATTCCGGTGCCACTGAGGGTGCCCAGTCGAGGTGGTGTTGGGTGATCCAGCGGGCAGTTTGGCGGAGTGTGTTGTTGGAGGAGGACAGGAGCGGGATCACATCGGCTGGCTGCAGCGAGTCTCTGTCGATTTGGTCCAGAGCGATGAGGGTTGCGCGGCGGACGTTGGGATCACTGGACTTCAGACCGGACCGGGTTGCCTGGGTGTCGGCTATTTCGATCAGGGCAAAGATCAGGGCATGTTCCTGTATGCGGATGGCGTCGGGATGTTCCGGGAAGTTGTCCCGGAAGCTGCCCAGAGCCTTGAAGATTGCCTGGATGGCGGAGGGGTCGCCGATTCGGCCGAGGGCTTCCGCGGCTTTGCGTTGGAGGAAGGGATTGGTGGAGTTGAGCAGGGTCAGGACCGTGGGGAGTGCTGCAGGATCGCGATGCATGGCCACGGAGTGAAGCGCTGTTTGCTGCAGGCTGGGCTTGGGGTCGGTTAGGAGAGTGCGGACGGCGTTGCGCGCTTCGGGGTTGTGAATGCGGGTGAGGGTCCAGACCGCGTTTCGTCGGGCGGTGAGGGGCAGGGTTGAGTCAGCGGCGGTGTGGGTGAGTGGTGTTACCGCCTCTTCACCCAGGCGGGTCAGGTGTCGGATGGCGCGGTCCTGGACGAAAGGGCGTGAATCGTTGAGCAGGGTTGCCAGTTCTGCTGGTGGGAGGTTTTGCCAATCGAGTGTGAGGCCGCGGGGATCCTCAATGTTGTGTGCTCCGGTGCGGCGGATGCGGTAGATGGCCCCGAGGACATCGGGCTTGGGGAGTTGTGAGGTTGGGCAACAGATCTTGTACCATCCGCCGGTATCAATGACGAGGAGGCTGCCGTCGGCGTCCTCCCAGACATCGGTGGGGTGGAAGTCGGGGTTGTCCGAGACGAGGAAATCTTCGTTGGCACTGGTATAGGTGCTGCCGATGGGGGTGAGAACGTGGCGCATGACCTTGCGCAGGTTGAACTCGGTGGAGAAGAGGTTGTTTTGGTATTCGGGGCCGAATTGATCAGAGGTGTAGCGGGTGAGGGCGCAGGCCGCGGCGGGACCGAGTTCGACGAGTGGCGGGAGGAGTTCTCCGGTTTGCTGGACGTTGTCGAGGACGCCATGAGGTTTTGGATAGGCGCCGCCATAGATCGCATGGACGATGGCATCACGACGTCCGGCGGCGGGGTGGTGGAAGAATGTTGTGATGAAGAAGACCTCTCCTTCGGGGCTGAAGGCGACCTCTACCGGGTTATCCATTCCGCCGCTCATGACGGAGTCGAGCTGTGAGTGGTCGGGCAGGGCGCGGAAGATGTGGGCTGCGCTGTCGTTGATCGGGCGGTATCCAGACCGGTCGTAGGTTTGTTGCGCGAAGGCACCTTTGCACCAGTAGATCCATCCATCGGGTCCGAGGTAAGGGCCGTGGAGATCGTTGGCGCAACCGGTGAGCGTTTGGCCCTGATGCCATTCAGTGCGGCGGTCAGCGATGCCGTCGTCATCCGTATCCTCGAGTTTCCAGATGGTCGGTGGTGCGCCGGTGTAGATAGCGCCTTCGTAGTAGAGGACGCCTTCGGGGAACATGAGCTGGTCGGCAAAGACTACCGAGGTGTCGAAGATGCCGTCGTGATTGGTGTCTTCCAGTCGCACGATGCGGTGGGGCTTGTCTTCCAGTTGTTGAGCGACGGGGTCGTTGGAGCCGGACGAATCGGCAACGTAGAGCCGGCCCTGTTCGTCGAAGTCCGCCATCATGGGGCGCAGGGCCAGGGGTGGGGCGGCCACCAACTCCACCGTGAAGCCATCGGGGACCGTGAGGGTTTGGTTGGGGAAGCTGAACTGGGCGGCGGCGCTTGTGATGCAGGTGGCCAGCAGGATTGGCAGGGTGCTGGAGGATAGGGGGCTCATGGGGTGGAAGTTATGGGCATGCGGGGTTGCTTGCGCAAGCCGGGAAGGGTGGGGTTGGGGGTTGGTGGACAGGCGCTTCGCGCGAGGAGATGGGGTGCTTGGTGCGGTGGGGTGTCCGACTGATCGGGCGAGTTGGACTGATCGCAGACTGCGTCCGGTCGATTTAAGCATTGGGGGTGGCAGGTCGGGTGTTGTGTGCTTTTGAGCGGTGCATGAGGTAGAGCACCCCGGCGGTGAGGGCATAGACGGTGGCGAAGTCGGGTGCGGCGAGGAGCCCGTAGTGGTTTTTGATTCCGTTTGGGGTGAGCTGGTAGGCGTGGATGACTCCGGTGAGGGAGAGCAGGGATGCGACCAGAGCCCAGGCGGCGGCGGCGCGGAATTTGCGGTCGATGAGTTGGGTAAGGAGAGCGGCCAGGACCATGGAACTGAGGACGAACCCCTGGCTTAGGCTGATGACGCCGTGGATATAGAGGTCACTTCCGAATTTGGGCGCGGCTTCGTGAAGGGAGGATCCGGCGACTCGCAGGGCAGTTTCGATGAGCAGTAGTGCCCAGGCGGCGAGGGCGGGGACGAGGCCGAAGCCTACGGCGAGGGCGTGACGCTTGGGTACCTCCTGGAAGGCCTGTGCGGTGATGATCAGGCCGATCCAGAGGAGGATGCCCAGAGTGGCTTCGAGGGGGATGAAGCGGAGCACGATCCCCATGCCGCCAACGAGGCAGAGGGCTGTGATGGCGATGCCATTCAGGATGGAATAACCAGCGCGCGATCCCATGGCTTTCCAGCCTGGGTGTCCGATATAGATGGTCGTGGGGAAAGCGCTGCCGAAGAGGGAAGCGACTATGCTGCAGAGCCCGTTGACCAGCATGGCGGGTTTGGTTTCGAACCGGTCCCCTGCGGCTTCAGCGCTTTCGAGGTTTTGGAGGGCGCCAATGACATTGAACAGGCCCATGGGGAAGATGACGGCGAGATACTGGTAGCCGGTGGGGCTGGTGATGAGGGCGAAGAGGTCGGCTGGAACGGGTTTTGGTAGAGAGAGGGCCAGCGAGGTGGTGTCGGCGGGTGGCTGGAAGTAGGGGAAGCCGGCGGCACGGAGGATCCAGGCGGAGGCGACGCCGATGACGACGGCCACGACCCCGACAGGAAGTCCGAACGGGAGCTTGGTGCCGGAAGCGTAGCTGAAGAGGATGAGCAGCATGGGGAGCAGGGCGATGGCTGGGCTGGCGAAGATCTGGAAGACGAAGCCCATGGCGATGAAGGTGATGGCAATTCCGGCCAGGGCGGACAGGAGAGCTGCACGGGGTGTGTGGCGACGCACCCAGTCGCCGAAGAAGGCGCAGACGACTTCCATGACGCCGTTGATGAAGCAGGCGAGGAGGCCGGCTTGCCAGGCGAGCGTGGCGTTCTGGGTTTCCTGATAGATGGGCCCCATGATCAGGAACACAAAGGCTAGAAGGCTGACCGTATTGATGCCGTAGGGGAGGGCAGTGACGTCGGTGCGTCCGGTGGCGGCCATGAGTTTGCGTGCCTGCCGTGCGTAGAAGATATTGCCGGCGAGGATGGAAAGCGCTGCGCCCGGGAGGATGGTTTTCAGTACGAGCGAGACGGGCATGCCGCACACCGCCGGACATAGGGTGGTGATCAGCATGAGCTGGAGGAGATTGTCGATGAACAGGCCGAAGAAGCCGTCGAGGTCACCGCGCACAAACCATTTGGGTCTCATCGGCGGGGCAGGGTTCTAGAAAGTGGGTCGGCTGTCGAGAACTCAGGTTGGGGTTTGTGCGGGTTTTAAGCGGGGCCTGGTGGGTGGGTGTTGCGGTGGAGGAATTTGGCAAGGATGATGATGAGGATGATTGCGGCGACGAGGCCGAAGGGGGCGTATTGGTTGTAGGCGGAAGCCCAGCTGCTGATGCCGTGGAGCAGGAAGGCCCAGAGTCCGATGGCGATGTAGGTGGCCCCGAGAACGACGCTCATATTGATCCATGGGCGTAGTCCGATCAGGAAGCCCATGATGGCACCCACGACCGGGCCGGTCATCCAGAAGGGGATCAGCACGAAGATAAACAGGCCGACCATGCCGTATCGGCGGAGGAAGGCGCGTCTTGCCTCGGCGGCGGCTTCCATTCGCTTCATGAAGCTTTGAAGGGCGCGGATTTCGAGCAGGTGTCGCCAGCTGAGAACGAACAGAGGGAAGACGATGAGGACCTGGATGCTTTCGATGAGCATATTGGCCGGGATTACGAGATGGTGTCCGAGACCGGCGGCGTAGCCGAAGGACATACCAGCTGCCCGGCCGACGAGTACGTTCATGGCGGTCATGGCGCCGAAGAGCGGGGCATGTTGGGGGAAGATGATCCAGGCGAGGACCAGGCTGGCCAGATAGACGAACCCAAGCAGGATGCCGAGGCGGAGGATGCGTCCTTCGGCATTGGCCAGAGGATGGGAGGTGTCGGATGGGGGAGGTGGTGCAGGCTTTTGGTTGTGTGCGGGAGAGGTCGTCCTGTTGAGGGCGGGTTCGGGTAACATGGCATCAGGGTTCCGCACTTGGCTTGGGGTAAGTCAACATCAGCTCAAAGCGGGGGTGAATCAAGGGGGCGGTGGAGGCGCGGCCTCTGTCAGCCGACTCCCGACTGCTGCTGGAGGGGTTGGTGGCGGGGCTGGACTGCAGGCTGTTTTTCTGGGTATAAAGCGTTCCATTCGACGATGCGCATTACCCTATTTATTCCGTGTTTTGTGGATCTGCTTTATCCGCGGGTGGGCATGAGCATGGTTCAGGTATTGGAGCGGCTGGGGCATGAGGTGGAATGTCCGGAGGGGCCGGGTTGTTGCGGGCAACCGGCATTCAATACCGGCTACTGGGATGAGAGCAGGGCGTTGGCGGTGAAGGTGATCGAGGCTTTGAAAGGGGCGGAGGCTGTGGTGGTTGCTTCGGGATCCTGTGGGGCCATGCTGCGGGTATTTTATCCGCAGCTCTTTGCGGGGCGGGCCGAGGAGAAGATGGTTGGGGAGCTGGCTTCCAAGACCCATGAGTTCTCCCAGTTCCTGGTGGATAAGCTGGGGGTGACCGATGTCGGGGCAAAATTCAACGCTGCAGTGACCTTTCATGATGGTTGTCATGGGTTGCGGGAGCTCGGCATCAAGCGGGCTCCGCGGGCATTGATGGAGAAGGTGGAGGGTTTGCGGTTGGTGGAGATGGACGCGGCGGAAAGCTGCTGTGGATTCGGTGGTACCTTTTCGGCGAAATTCCCGATGATTTCGACTGCCATGGGCGAGGTGAAGTGCAGTTCCGCCCTTGAGACGAAGGCGGACTATATTGTATCGAACGACTCGAGTTGCCTGATGCATTTGCAGGGCTTAATTGACCGGCAGAAGCTTGGGGTCCGGACGGTGCATCTGGCGGAGATTCTGGCTGGGGTTGTGGAGTGTTAAGGACGTCTGGAGTAGCGAACACGATGAAAGCCACGGCCAAAGAGTTCCTGCAGGATGCGAGTCGGGTGACGGCGGATTTGCGCCATCGGGGTTTGATACAGACTGCGCTGGGTAAATATGAGGTCAAGCGTGACGAGCAGAAGGGGCGCTTCCAGGACTGGGAAGCGGCTCGTTTACTTGCCGGGGGGCGCAAGCGCGAGGCTGTGGGGCACCTTGACCATTATCTTGAACAGTTTGCTGACAACCTGGAGCGGCGGGGGACGAAGGTGCACTGGGCATCCACGGCGGCTCAGGCGAAGGAGATTATCGTTGAGATCGCGCGGTCACGCGGGGCGAAGTCGGTGGTGAAGTCCAAGGCCATGACGGCGGAGGAGATTCACCTGAACGAGGCGTTGGAGGGTGCCGGTCTGGAGGTGGTGGAGTCTGACCTGGGCGAGTTTATCGTTCAGCTGCGCAAGGAGCCTCCATATCACATCGTTTTTCCGGCGATGCATTTGACCAGGGGAGAGATTCGCGATGTGTTTCAGCGTGAACTGGGAGATACGCCTTCGGACAGTCCGGAGGAGTTGACCATGGTTGCCCGGCGGGTCCTGAGGAAGAAGTATGTTGAGGCGGATCTAGGGATCACCGGGGCGAATTTTGCGGTGGCGGAGACGGGGATGGTGGCGGTGACCGAGAACGAGGGGAATGCGCGGCTGACGGGTGCGTTGCCGCGCACGATGGTGACCTTGGTGGGGATTGAGAAAGTGATTCCCAAGATGGCTGACCTGGCGCTGCTTTGGCCGATGTTGGCGACGGCGGGGGCGGGGCAATTGATCACCGGGTACAACACGTTGTATGGCGGTCCCAGGAAGGAAGGCGAGCCGGGAGGACCCGAGGAGTATCATGTGGTGTTGTTGGACAATGGGCGGACGGCACTGCTGGCCGACCCTGAGCAACGGGATGCGCTTCAGTGTATTCGCTGCGGTGCCTGCCTGAATGTGTGTCCGATCTACCGCAATGTTGGGGGGCACACTTACGGGACGACCTACTGCGGTCCTGTGGGCTCGGTGATCACGCCGCATCTGAGGGGTTTGCAGGACTGGAAGCATTTATCTTATGCCTCCTCGCTGTGTGGTGCGTGCACGGAGACTTGTCCAGTGGGAATCGATTTGCATCATCATCTGCTGCAGAACCGGCGGAACGCGGCGAAGGAAAAGCCAAGGTGGTGGGAGCGGATGGCTTTCAAGTTGTTCGCGTGGTTGGCTGGGAGCGCGGGTATGTGGAAATGGGTGACGCGGTTTGGCCGGATAGGTGGCAGGTTGCACACGCTGGTGAAAGGGAGCCGTCTGGATCCGGCTTATGCGTGGACCCGGACACGCGAGTTACCTCCGCCGGCGGGACAGAGTTTCAAGGAATGGTGGAGGGCGCGGAAATGAGTGAGCGGGAGAAGATACTAGGCCGGGTTCGTGAGGCCCTGCAAAGGCCCGGGGCGATCGGACACTCCCAATCCCATCTGAAAGCGGGCGGGACTCGTTCGGCGTATGTCGATGTGCTTCCGCTGGTTGGTGGGGATCCGGAGACGTGGATTGAGTCATTTCGCCGGGAATCGGAGGCGTTACGAACGGAGTTTCACCTGCTTCCCGATGAGGAAGCTGTGCGGGCGTTCTTACGGCAGATGGCCTTTGAAGAGAAGTGGGCCAAACTGGCCAGCCATCATGCGGTCGTTACCGACGCGGTTGTTCCTGCGATACAGGTGCCGGTGATGTGGGTTGAGGACAGTGGTGGTGGGGAGGTCATGGAGGCATGTGATGCGAGCGTCACGGGGTGTGACTGTCTGGTTGCGCAGACAGGGAGCGTGGTGGTGACCAGTGGAAGTTGCGGCGGGCGTGCACTGTCCGTCCTGCCGCCGCATCATATCGTGCTGGCGAGGCGGGACCAAATGGTTGGAGGTTTACCGGATGCGTTCGAGTTGTTGCACTCCACGTATGGGAAGGACTATCCGAGCATGATCTCGTTTATCACCGGACCGAGCCGGACGGGTGATATCGAACGCATTTTGGTGCTCGGGGCACACGGGCCGAAGAGGCTGACCGTGCTCTGCTATTGAGTGCAGGCTGGACGGACTGCGTTCTTACGCGGTTGCCCCGGCTTTGGCGGCTGTCTCGGTCGGGGTGCCGCAGTGGCAGCAGGCTGGCAGCAGGCTGGCCCTGACCTGATGGCAGGAGGGGCATTCTTCGTGCAGCCGAGTGGAGCAGACAGGGCAAACATACGGCTCCTCGGCATCGGCACCGGTAGGGTGGGTTCGGTTGAGCCGCTTGGCAGTGTTACGGGTCCAGAAGGCGTAGCGCAGCGGGCCGCGCCGGATGGGGTAGGCGCAAATGGGGCACAGGAAGCGTTCGTAGGCTTCGCGGTATTGTTTCAGCAGCCAGCTCTTTTTGGGGAACCGGACCATGCGCAATAGATAGACCAAGGTGAAGATCGCTGCCGCGAGAGCGGAGAGGATGAGGATGTATTTGAAGAAGCGTCTGGGGAAGTGGTCGTGCATCACAACGAGTATTTTGATGGACGAGGCGACGGCGGCAGCCTGCGACAACGGCTGGTAGAGGCTGGCGCGGTTGCGGAAGTAGAGGTAAAGGGCGGCTGCAAGGAGGGGGACAAGCAGCGCCATTTTTCCGAGGCCCAGCTTCAATTGGTGTTTTTGTAGAAGCTCCTGGAATTTGATCCGAGCGGGGGCTCGGGCTGTTTCCAGTGACTGGTTGTTTTGACGCTGCTCCGCCTCAAGGCCACGCAGGGTATCCGTGAGTGAAGAAACCTGGTCGTTGACCTCCTGGTACTGTCGCTGGGCGTTCAGAAAGAGCTGTTCGCTTTCGGCGAGGGCCTGCTGTTCCTCTGGTGAGGGATCCGCGCCTTTTTGCAATGTGAGCTTCTGGACCTCCAACAGGCGGTTCATGGTCATCTCAGAATTGCTGGCGCTGTCGCGCAAGACTGCCTGGCGGGCGGTCTGATCCTTGATCTGCCGCTGGACGTCAGTGATCTGTTCCTGAAGGCGCTTCTCTATATCCAGCATGGCTTGCCCGACTTGTCGGCGCTCGTGCTCGTCCCATCGCGGGCCGGCAATCGAACCGATATCCCCGAGAACAAAACCCAGCAGCCAATAGAACAGCAGGCCGATGATCAGGGTGAATGTGGTAATGCCGAGGCGGTGGAGCCAGGGGCCTCGTGGTGGAGTGGGGGGTGTCATGGCGAGTAGGCCTTTCGGTGGCGCGGCGGATGTGTCGCAGGCGGTGTAGGTTTACGATGCTTCAATCGAGTGCAGCGGTCAACCAGTCAGCTGTTGCCGGGACTAAGAGTGGGGAGTTGACAGCTGTCCTTTTGGTTTGCCAGCAGGAGGGGCTTTTGGCATTTAAGACGGGGTTATCCAGTCGATCAAAACCACTTCATTCAAAGTGTCCATGGCAAATGCAGAGATTACGGTAGGGACGGGTTTTGCGCCGCGGTGTTACTTGCTCGGTGCGTTGCTTCTGGGTTGGATGGCATTGGCGCGCCCCGTGCTGGCCGAGGTGGATTTCAGTCGTGATGTGCGTCCGATACTTTCGAGGCATTGTTTTAAGTGTCATGGACAGGACGAGAAGACGAGGAAGGCCCGGCTCCGTCTGGACCAGCTCGATGGGCTGAGGGGTGAGCCTGGAAGTGACGCAGTCATCGTTCCTGGGCATCCGGATCAAAGCGAGTTGGTCCGACGGTTGTTTACGGATGACGATACCGAGCTTATGCCGCCTCCCGAAGCGAAGCTGGAGCTGACCGCGGAGCAGAAGGAAATTCTCAAGCAATGGGTGCAGCAGGGCGGGGAATACGAAGCGCACTGGGCATTTGAAGCGCCCCGACAGGCAGCGCTTCCCGAGGTGGCCCGACCCGAGTGGGTGCGTAATCCGGTTGACCGGTTCGTGATGTCGGTGATGGAGGGCCATGGACTGGAGCCCATGCCGGAGGCGGACAGGGAGACCTTGATTCGAAGAGTGTATCTGGACTTGACCGGCGTACCGCCGACACCTGCGGAGGTGGAAGCATTTAAAGCGGACGTTTCCAGTGATGCCTACGAGCAGTTGGTCGATCGGTTGCTGGCTTCGCCTCATTACGGGGAGCGCTGGGCCAGGCTGTGGCTGGATCTGGCGCGGTATGCCGATACCAACGGTTACGAAAAGGATCGGCCGCGATCGATGTGGCCGTGGCGTGATTGGGTGATTCGTGCGTTAAACGAGGACATGCCATTCGACCGCTTTACCATTGAACAGATCGCAGGCGACATGCTCCCAGGGGCAGGGGAGGCACAGCGAGTGGCAACCGGTTTCCATCGCAACTCGATGATCAACGAGGAGGGCGGGACAGACCCTCAAGAGTTTCGTTACTATGGGATTGTCGACCGTGTTGCCGTGACCGGCACTACGTGGATGGGGCTCACCCTCGCTTGCGCGCAGTGTCACTCACACAAATACGACCCTATTTCGCATCGTGAGTATTATCAGTTCATGGCGTTCCTTAACAACGCGGATGAGTTGCCCATGTCCCTGCCGGATCCGGAGATTGAGGCACGGCGCGAGGCTCGTCGGACAGAGGTGGCTGAGTTGGTGGATGGCTTGTCAGGGCGGTGGCCTGTAGAGAATACCCGATGGGAGTTGGCGAGCATTGATGGAAAGGCCTCCAGTGGGGTGGCTACGGAGAAGCTCGAAGATGGCTCGGTCATCTTTAAGGGTGAGGTGCCGGACAAAGACACCTACACCGTCGAGATCACCACTGATTTGTCCAGAGTCTCGGAGTTGCGTCTGGAAGCCCTGCCGGATGATAGCCTGCCTCACAAGGGGCCCGGGCGTTCGGATGGCGGCAATTTTGTGATCACCACAGTCAAGGCTGAGTTGCGACGCGGGGAAGAGTCCCATGCGCTCAAGCTCGCGAAGGCAGAGGCGGATCGTTCGCAGGAGGGATATCCGGCAGAGGCCGTGCTGGACGATGACAACAAGACGGGATGGGCTGTGAGCGTTGGTGGGGACTGGCATGAACGGCGCACGCTGAGGTTGGTTTTGGAGGAGCCGGTAGAAGTTGGTGTGGATGACAGGATAGTGCTTACCCTCGACCAGCAGTATGGATCGTCGCATTTATTGGGGCGCATTCGCTTGAGCGCCGGGCAGCCGATCGTGACGAGCCGGCCCGAAGCGGAGCGTCGGGGGGAGCTGGTAGGGAGGGCCTTCGAACGATGGCTCATGCGGGAACGTGAGCGCGTATCGGACTGGACATTGCTTGAGCCGGTGGCTGCGAAGGCCAACCTGCCGACATTGGAGATTCTCCCGGATCACAGTGTTTTGGCCAGTGGCGACCAGACTAAGAGCGATACATACGAGGTTAAGTTGAAGGGCGACCTGGCCGGTGTCACTGCGCTGAGGCTGGAGGTGCTGCCTCACGAGAGTCTTCCGAAGGGTGGGCCGGGTCGGGTTCATTACGAAGGGCCTTTCGGTGAGTTTTTCCTCAGCACGTTGAGTGCGGAGGTGGATGGACAACCATTGCACTTCAGCGGTGCTACGGACAGCTACGCGAGGGAGTCAGATGGCCGTCGTTACAGCGCCAGCTTGGCCTTGGACGAGGATGCGCAGAGCGGTTGGTCGACGTCCGGTAGAGAGGGTGAAGCCAGTCATGCCGTTTTCACCTTGGAGAAGCCGATCGAATCGGGGGGCGAGTTGAACCTGAAGATGCTGTTCGAGCGATACTACGCCGCCGGCTTGGGTCGTTTCCGTGTCTGGGTCACCAAGGATGCCCGCGAGGTGGAGGCTACCGCGTATGACTTGCCGGTGCAGGACCTGCTGAGGATTCCAGAAGCGGACTTGACGGTAGACCAGGAGATGAAGTTGAGGACCGCGTTTTTAATGACCACCCCCGAGTTGGCTCAGGCGCAGAAGGAGGTTCGAAGCCGAAGAAACGGCATGCCGGAGTTCACCACCACGCTGGTGATGCAGGAGCGCCCAGCGTCCAATCCGCGCACGACCCACATCCATCACCGGGGTGAGTTTCTGCAGACCCGGGAGACGGTCGAGGCGGGGGTTCCGGCATTCCTGCCAGGCATGTCGGAGGAAACGCCAAGGAACCGCCTTGGGCTTGCTCAATGGCTGGTATCCACAAACAACCCTCTTACTGCAAGGGTGACCGTGAACCGGCATTGGGCGGCATTATTTGGCCGTGGCCTGGTCAGGACCGTGGGAGACTTTGGATACCAGGGAGAGTTGCCGACTCATCCCGATTTGTTGGACTGGTTGGCCGTGCATTTTATGCAGGATGGTTGGTCTATGAAGCGGCTTCACCGGCTGCTTGTGACCAGTGCGACTTATCGCCAGTCTTCTGGGGTGAAGCCCGATGTGCTGGAGAAAGACCCTGAGAATATCTGGTTTGCCAGGGGGCCAAAGAAGCGACTCGAAGCGGAGATGGTCCGTGATAGTGTCTTGTCTGTTTCCGGGCTCTTGAGCGAGAAGTTGGGCGGGCCCAGCGTGTTCCCTCCCCAGCCCGCAGGGATCACCACCGAAGGAGCTTATGGCCCCTTGCAGTGGAAAGTCAGTGAGGGCGAGGATCGCTATCGCAGGGGGTTGTATACCTTCATGAAACGGACGGCTCCCTACGCGATGTTTGCTACCTTCGACTCGCCTAGTGGCGAGGCCTGTGTTGCAAGGCGGGACGTTTCCAATACGCCGCTGCAAGCGCTCACACTGCTGAATGATGAGGTCGTCATTGAAGGAGCGAGGGCGTTGGGACGGGCTGCGTGGCAGGAGGAAGGGACTCTTGTCGAGAAGCTGGACTGGGCCTTCATGCGCTGTTTGGCGCGATCCCCGGCGCCCGAAGAGCGGGATGTTTTGTTGGGCTTTTGGCGGGAGCAGCATGATCGGTTTGCAACTGACCTGCTTGACCCGAAGCCGTTGGCTGGAGATGAGGATGGAGCGCCAGAGCGGGCGGCATGGATCGCAGTGGCGCGGGTGTTGATGAACTTGGACGAATTCGTGACTCGCATATGAGCTCTATAAAGGAATCCCTTCTGAAGGAGCATTGCCTCGGCGTAACCAGACGGCACTTCTTCAAGCAATGCGGCGTTGGAGCCGGCAAGATGGCGTTGTTGTCACTGCTGGGCGACAGCCTGATGTCCCGCGCGATCGGGTCCAATGGTGGATCTGCGGTGATCAATCCGCTGGCCCCTCGGGCGCCTCATTTCGCTCCGAAAGCCAAGAGGGTGATCCACCTGTTCATGGCCGGTGCTCCGAGTCAGTTGGACCTCTTCGACTACAAACCCAAACTCAAAGAGCTGGAGGGCAAGCCACTTCCGGAGTCTGTCGTCGCCGGTCAGCGTTACGCCTTTATCAGGGCGGATGCCGCAGTCATGGGGCCACGCTACGAATTCAAGAAGCACGGTCAAAGCGGAGCAGAGGTTTCAGAGATCCTGCCACATATCTCAGAGATTGCCGATGATATCTGTATCGTGCGGTCGATGAAAACCGACCAATTCAACCACGCTCCCGCGCAGATCTTTTTCAACACCGGTTTTGGTCAACCCGGTCGGCCTAGCATGGGGTCTTGGGTGCTTTATGGACTGGGTGCGGAGACCGAAAACCTCCCGGCATTCGTCGTGATGTCTACAGGCAGCGGTATTTCGGGAGGTTCAGCCAACTGGTCCAGCGGATTTCTGCCTACCATCTACAATGGCGTGCGCCTGCGGAACCAAGGAGACCCAATACTGAACGTCACCACGCCGGAAGGAATCGATGCCGAACTGCAATCATCCTCGCTCGATGTCATTCGTGCACTGAACAATCGTCAGTTGCAGCTGCAGGGAGATCCCGAAATCGCCACGCGGATTGCGTCGTACGAAATGGCCTTCCGGCTCCAAACCTCTGCTCCTGAGCTTATGGACCTGAAGAGCGAGTCCAAGGAGACTTTGGAGATGTACGGGTGTGATCCGGACAAGCCGAGTTTCGCGCGTGCTTGCTTGCTGTCCCGTCGGATGATCGAGCGAGGGGTTCGCTTCGTGAATATCTACCATGAGGGATGGGACGCCCATAGCGATGTCGCTGGTAACCTCAAGAACAACTGCGGTGCTACTGACAAGGCTTCAGCTGCTTTGGTGAAGGACCTCAAGCAGCGGGGCTTGCTCGACGACACGCTCGTGATATGGGGCGGTGAATTCGGACGGACCCCAATGGTTGAGAGCAACGTTGCTCTCGGCCGAAGCCAGGGACGTGATCACCATCCCCAAGCATTTACTGTATGGATGGCAGGGGGTGGCACTAAAGCGGGGCTGAATTACGGAGCCACGGACGAACTCGGTTTCAATGTCGTCGAGAACCCGGTCCATGTGCATGACCTGCAGGCGACCATCATGCACCTGCTCGGATTCGATCACGAACGTCTTACCTTCCATCATGCCGGACGTGATTTTCGTCTCACTGACGTGCATGGCCGTGTAATTCACGACCTCCTCGCCTAGGGGGCGGCGGTGCTGACGGCTCCACATGGTGTTGTTGATTCACCCGAAGGCATTTTTTTTGAGGTCCCTGAGGGTGAAGAGGTGAGTGTCATTGAGAGCGCGTAGTTTGCGTGCGCCGGACTTGCGGTTTGGGCCGAAGAGG
>JBJOII010000052.1:0-40302 GCA_046047235.1 Verrucomicrobiota bacterium
GGGGTGGCGGGGTATCGGGGGAGGTTGGAGGGGTTGGTGGAGGCGGCGGGTCCGAGTGTGCGTTTGCGGTTATTGGGGATTTTAGGGGGATCGGAGGTTCCGGCTTGGGGTGGCGGGGTTTTGCCGGTGGAGGAGGGGGATTGGTTTAGGGGATTACGGGTGCGGATGATGCGGGAGAGTGATGGGGTAGTGAGGGAGGTTTTGGGGCGGAGGCGGTGAGGGGAGGGGGCTTGGGAGTGAGGGGGTTACGCATGAGGGATGGGTTCCTCTGCTGCTGGAGAAAGTTGGTGCTTGATTGGAGGAGCAATCCTCGTTTGGATTTCGCCGCCCGATGGCCGATCCACAACACACTCATCCGAAGCATTATTGCGGCGTTTTTGGCATTTATGGTCACCCAAACGCTGCGGAACTAACCTATTACGGGCTATTTGCCCTGCAGCACCGGGGACAGGAGAGCGCCGGGATTGTGGCCTGTGATGGCAAACAATTCCGTGTGCATCGCGGGATGGGGTTAGTGCCGCAGGTGTTTGACGGGAAGACCTTGCATGGGTTGGTGGGGGCGGCGGCGATTGGTCATACGCGTTATTCGACGACGGGGTCTTCGCACTTGCGGAACGCCCAGCCGTTGACGGTGGATTGTGCGCGGGGGCAGATTGCGATTGCGCACAACGGCAATTTGACGAATGCGGCGGCCCTGCGGGATGAGTTGGAGAGCAAGGGATCTATTTTTCAGACTACGGTCGACAGTGAGATTATTTTGCATTTGATGGCGCAGCCGAGTTCGCCGGGGCAGGAGAACACGTTGGTGCAGGCGATCCGGAGGGCTGAGGGGGCGTTCTCGCTGGTGATCATGACCGAGCAGGAATTGATTGGGGTGAGGGATCCGCATGGGTTTCGGCCGTTATCGATTGGGATGGTGAACGGGGCCTATGTTTTGGCGAGTGAGACGTGTGCCTTTGATTTGATCCAGGCGAAGTTCATTCGGGACGTGGAGCCGGGTGAGATTGTGATTATTGGGAAGGACGGGTTGAGGAGCATTCAGGCGTTTCCGGAGCAGGAGCGGCGTGCGCTGTGTATTTTCGAGTTTGTGTATTTTGCGCGGCCGGACAGTCGGCTGAGCGGGCAGACGGTGCATCGTGCGCGGGTGGAGATGGGGCGGCAATTGGCGCGGGAGAATCCGGTGGAGGCGGACATTGTGGTGCCGGTGCCGGACAGCGGGAATTGTGCTGCCTTGGGGTATTCGCTGGAGTCCGGGATTCCTTTTGAGATGGCATTTGTGCGGAACCACTATGTGGGGCGCAGTTTTTTACAGCCGTCGCAATTGATTCGGGATTTCAACGTGCGGGTGAAGTTGAATTTAATTGCCGATCTGGTGAAGGGGAAGCGGGTGATTATTGTGGACGACTCGATTGTTCGCGGGACGACCTGCAAGGCGCGGGTGAACAATTTGAAGGAGGCTGGGGCGAAGGAGGTGCATGTGATGGTGAGTTGTCCGCCGCACATGCATCCGTGCGTGTATGGGATCGATTTTCCGGATCGGGGGAAGTTGATGGCGGCGAACCACTCCCGGGAGGAGATCTGCAAGTATTTGAGTGCGGATTCGCTGCATTACCTGTCTGTGAACGGGATGGTGTCGTCGACGGGGTTGAAGGCCGATCAGTTTTGCATGGCCTGTTATGATGGGCGTTATCCGGTTCAGTATGATCCGGTTTTGGACAAGCACATCATGGAGCGGCGCAGGGCGCGGGTGGAGACTTTAGGTGAGAGTGTGGCGAAGGAAGATCAGCAGCGAAAGTTGCTCTAGGCGCAGGGAGGGCGTAGCCCAGTGGGGCAGGGGGGTGTGGTGAGTGGGCTCCCCAGTCACCTTGACCCGCGGTATTCAGAAGGGCGGTTGGGAGTGCGGAGTTATTCTGCTGGTGGGGCGATTTCGAGGAGGTATGGGAAGGTGAACAGGCCGGAGTTATGGCCATCGGCCCAGGTGGGTTGGAAGGCATAGCCTCCGACGGGTTTGATGCGGAGGAGTTGGAATGATTGGGGGCTGAGTTTCTGGTCGGGGGCTTTGTAGAGATTGCCCATGACATCCATTTCGCCTTTACAGCCGGCGCAGGGGCAGGCGCGGCGGAGTTTTTCGAGCGGGATGAAACTTTCCTGGCCGTTCTCCCATTTGATGGCGAGTTCCTGGCCGATGGTTTGGAGGTTGGTGGGGCGCATAGAGAGGGGGCTTTTTAGGTCAGCTTTTTGAGGCGTTTGTCGGAGGCCATTTTCTTGACGAGATCCTTGATTTTCTGGGCCTGACTACGGTGGGCGAGGAGAGTGGCGTCGTCTGTTTGGACGAAGATGGAGTCACGGAGGCCGACAACGGCTATGGGGGTGCGGTTTTTGGTGCGGGCGTCGAAGATGATATTGCGTGCGGCGTCGACGTGGATGAAGTCGGCTACGGCGCAGTTGCCTTCGGCGTCGGGTTTGATGTGGCGGCTGAGTGCGGTCCAAGAGCCGAGGTCATCCCAGCTGAAGTCACCGGCGGCGGCGACGACGTTTTGGGCTTTTTCCATGAGGGCGTAATCGACGGAGATGCGTTGGACGGTGGGGTAGTCTTTGGCGAGGGTGCGGTTGAGTTTAGCGGGGTTACTGGCGGCATTGAACCAGCGTTGGCAGAGCTGGTGGAGGGCGGGTTGATGTTTTTGGAGGGCTTCGGTGATGGTGACGAAGCTCCAGATGAACATGCCGGCGTTCCAGCGGTGGTGTCCGCTATTGAGGTATTCGATGGCTTTCTCGAGGTGGGGTTTTTCGACGAACCGTTCGACTTTATGGAAGCGGGTTTTGGTTTTTTTGGTGGTGGAGGGGGGTGGCAGGTCTTTTCCGAGTTCGATATAGCCGTAGCCGGTGGCGGGTTCGGTGGGTTTGATACCGATGGTGACCATGGCTTGGCCGCGGCTGGCGAGGTCGAAGCAGTCGCTGAGTGTTTGCTGGAATTGTTTTTCGTTGGGGATGACGTGGTCGGCGGGGAGGACGGCCATGATGCCGGTGGTGGAGCGGCTGCCGACGAGTGCGGCGCCGAGGGTGACGGCGGCGGCGGTATCGCGGCCCATGGGTTCGGCGACGAGGTTTTCGCGGGGGATTTTGGGAAGTTGTTTTTGGACTTCTTTGAGTTGGGCTTTGTTGGTGATGACGAAGATATTTTTGGCGGGGACGAGGGGGAGGACGCGATTGACGGCTTGTTGGAGGAAGGATTCTTTACTGAGGAGGCGGATGAGTTGTTTGGGGGTGGCTTCGCGGCTTACGGGCCAGAAGCGTTCGCCGCGTCCGCCGGCCATGATGATGACGAAGCGGTCTTGGTTGGAGGATGGGGCGCTTTTTTTCCTGGCGGCGGGTTGTTTTTTGGTGGAGGTGGGCCGCTTGGTTTTGGCTTTCATGGGCGGTGGGGGTTATTGGGATTTGATGGCGGTGGCGATATCCTGGACGAAGCTGGCGACTTGGGGGACGAGGTTGGGGGAGGAGCCGAGGTCGGCGATTTGTTTGACGATGGCGCTGCCGACGACGACGCCTTCGGCGTTGGCGGCGACCTGGGCGGCTTGTTCGGGGTTGGAGACGCCGAAGCCCACGGCGATGGGGAGGGAGGTATGTTGGCGGATGCGAGCGGTCATTTCGGCGAGGTTAGCGGCGATTTGGGACTGCATGCCGGTGACGCCTTCGCGCGAGACGTAGTAGATGAAGCCGCGGGCGTGTTGGACGATGGAGGCGATGCGGTTTTCGGGAGTTGTGGGAGCGACGAGGAGGATGGGGCAGAGGTTGGCTTTTTTCATGGCCTGTTCGTAGTCGGCGCCTTCTTCCGGGGGAAGATCGAGGACGAGGAGACCGTCGACACCGGCTTGGGCGGCATTTTGGATGAATTGATCGAGGCCCTGGCGGTAGATGAGGTTGTAATAGAGGTAGAGGACGATGGGGATTTCTGAGGATTGGCGGATTTGGCGGACGGTATCGAGCACGCCGGAGGGGGTAGTTCCGGAGGCGAGGCCGCGTTGGGCGGCGAGCTGGTTGACCACGCCATCGGCGAGGGGGTCGCTGAAGGGGACGCCTAGTTCGAGGATATCGACGCCGGCCTGGTCGAAGGCGAGGGCGAGCTGGAGGGTGGCATTGAGGTTGGGGTCACCGGCGCCGATATAGACGACGAAGCCTTTCTGGTGATTTTCCTGCAGTTGTTTGAAGCGTGCCTCGATGCGGTTCATGGGTGGGCTAGTGTTAGGATTCGGGTGCGGGTGTGCAACCGTGTAATTGGGATTTGGGGGTGTGAAGCTTGCGTGGGGGTATTACGGGGGGTATGGGTGGGTGCATGAGAACTGGTTGGCAGCGATGTTCGCGTCTGGTTGGGTGTGGGTTGATGGTATTGGCGGGTTTGGCTGGGGTTTTTGGGGCGGGTTTTTGGGATGAATTTGATGGGGAACAGGTGGATACGGCGCTTTGGGAGGTGGTTCTACCGTATTCGAATTTGCCTGTATCGCGGGCGGAGGTTTTTCAGGGGAGGCTGGAGTTGTTCAGGAGGGGGATTCTGGAGGCTCGTGACGCGTTTTCTGGCGGGCTAGACATTGAGGGGTCGTTTCGTTTTTCGACGGGTGATGACATCTTGACGCTTGTGCTTCGCTCGGGTTTGGAGGTGGTGGATCAGAACGAGCGGCTGGGGGTGCAGGTGTTATTTCAGAGCAAGGATTCCCGGGTGCTGGTGCTATCTGAGCCGTTTAGTACGAACCGGCATATTGGATCTTTTCAGTATACATCGGACGGGGAGGTTCCGTTTCGGGTGACGGATGACGGGTCGTTGCTGAGGGTTTATTCGCGTACTTTGACCAACATGGTGATGGCGGTGGAGGTAGCGGGGGGATGGGGGGATCGGTTTGCTTTGTATAATTCGATTTCGACGAGTGGTGGGGTTTCGGTGGACTACATCTCGGTGGAGCCTTTGGAGACGACGATTCTATTGGATGGGAAGCGGGCGAGGGGTGGGGATGTGGTTCGGCAGGGGGATCCGGTGACGGTGACGTTGCAGGGTCATTGGTTGGGAGGGCAGGTGTTTTACACCTTGGATGGGACGGTGCCTTCATTTGTGAAGCAGCGTTATGACGGGCCTTTTGTATTGAGTGAGAGCGCGCGTATTCGGGCGGTGACGTACAGTTCGGATTTTCAGCGCAGCATGGGGTCTGCGGTCGTGGATTTTGAGGTATTGCCGAGGTACAAGGTTGAGGACGGGACTTTGGGTGGCGGCGTGGTGGAGATGGAGCCGGCGGGTGGTTTGTATTATGAGGGTACGGAGGTGACATTGACTGCGAGGGCTGAAGCGGGTTGGGAGTTTATGGGCTGGGAGGGGGGAGGCGACACGAATCCTGTGGTGCAGCTGGTGGTGACGAATGATGTGGGGGTGAGCGCGATTTTCGGGACTCGCCCCGAGTGGGTCATCGTGGGGTCCGAGCCGGGTGCGGGGGGGAGTATTCTGGTGGAGCCAGAGATGGAAGTTGTGCCATTTGGGACGGTATTGCAGGTGAACGGTGTGCCGGACGAGGGGTGTTATTTCTTTGGCTGGGCGAATGCGGTGACGGGCAATGTGAGTCCGGTTTTTCTGAATGTGGATCGCGCGCCATTTGGTGTGACTGCCTTGTTTGGGAAGCTGGAGTCCACGCAGGTGAGGTTGGATCTTGAGATTAGCGGTTTGGGGTTGGTGTTGCTGGATCCTCCGCAGAACGTATTTGCGAGAGGGGAAACTGTTCGGCTTGAGGCCATAGCGGGGCCGGGGATGGTGCTTGGCGGGTGGAGTGGCGATTTGGTGGGCGGGGCTACCCAGTTGGAATTAGTCATGGACGCGGACAAGAGAGTGACGGTGACGTTTGTGGAGGCTTTCAGGCTGGGAGTGCGTCCCCTGAGTCCGGGGGATGTTCTGATTCTGGATTTGGAGGGGGAGGATGGGGTGGTTTACACCATTGAGAAATCGCCGGATTGGATTGAGTGGGAGAGCGCAGTGGTGGTGACGAACCGGGAGGGTGTGCCCATTCTTGTTCCTACTGGGCCGGGAGCGCCCTGGTATTATCGGGCTCGGTTGGACTAGGAGCCGGCGCTCTGTGCATCGTGCGATGCGCGATGCAGGGAGAGAGGAGAGGGGAGAGGGGAGAGAGTGGGGGGATGTTGGCTGTGGATCGTTGGGCCAAGGGTAGTGGGGCTTCTGTACACTGCCAACGGCTAAGAGCCAGCTTCGGTTTTCGATCCCGATCCCGATAGCGATAGCGATTTCGATGGCATGGAAGGGCTGAGGGCTGAGGGCTGAGCGCAGAGGGCAGAGGGCTGAGCGGGAAGCGCAGAGGGCTGAGGGCTGAGGGCTGAGGGCTGAGGGCTGAGGGCTGATCGGGAAGCGCAGAGCGCAGAGGGCAGTGTATGGCGCGATGCGCGATGCGCGATGCAGGGAGAGGGGAGAACGTGACCTGCTTTCTCTCTTCGTTCTCCTGTCTGCAGAGTGAAGCGTAAAGTTTAAGGGGTGAGGGGTATGTGCCAGGTGCCGTGGAGGCCGAGGGGGAACCAGAGGCCATCGGTGAGGGAGCCTTGGGCTTTGGAGGCATCGATACCGTAGCAGAGGCTGGGTTCGAAGGTGCCCAGGTGGGTGGGGGTTGTGGGGGTCGGAAGGTGGATCACCTGGATGCTGCTGTAGGCATTACCGATGAGGAGGTTGTCGACCGACTCGAAGGAATAGGGGATTTGCTTTAGTGGGAGCGAGTTTAGGGTGGCGAACTGTTTTTCGGGGGTGAGCTGAAGGACATCGAGGGAGCCTGAACCGCTCTCTGCTGTTTGGCCGAGGTAGATGGTATCGTTCTGGATTTTTACCGGACGAGGCCAGGTGGTGGGGAGGGGGAGGGAAGCGATCTGGAAGACTTCTACGCCGTCGTAGGCGAGGGCGTCGATATATTCGGATCCGTTGTAGGACCAGTCGGCAGTGGGTTCCCAGTGGGTGCCTTGAGTGTAGAGGACGGAGCCTTGGTGTCCGACGGATTCGAGACGGCCGGGGAGCGGAATGGGCTGGCGTAATTCGGGGTGGGTGGGGTCGGAGTAGTCGATGACGTCGAGTTCGTGTCGGGTCGCGGTGAACCAGTCCGGGGCGGTGTCCTTTCTGGGTTCACCGGTGGTGGGGTCGATGACGGTGATGTCTTCCGGGGGCAGGGTGCGGGCATGGCTGAGGTAGACGAGGTTTTGTTGTGGGAATGCCGGGGTGAAGGCGTAGGCGTTGGGGATCTCGACGGTGAGGTCGGAGAGCAGTTGAGGTGATTCTGGTGTAGCGAGGTTGATGGCGATGAAGCGGTTGCCGCCCGGGGTGGATCCTCCCCAGTAGTAGCGGGGCATGATTTCCGGGGCGCCGAGGGGGGTATCCCAGAAGGGGTAGTAGTAGCCGTAGTTGCCGCCGCCTGCGAGGACGAGGAGGTTGGGTTGGAGGAAGAGGAACTGGAAGTTACCTCCCCAGCCGAGGGGGGCGACGGTGGTTTCGAGGGTGCTGACGAGGGTTATTGGGTTATCGGGTTGGTTTAGGCTGTAGAGTGAGAGCCGGAGATTATGTGGGGAGTCAGGTGCTTGGATATCGGGGGTGCCTTGGATGCCTTGGAGGATGGCGAGCAGGTTGTCGTGGACATCGGTGCCGAGGATGGGCCAGTCGGTGGGGAGTTGAATGGAGGCGAGGGGGGTATCGGGATCTGTGGTGGTGGAGACTTGGATGGAGGAGGGGCCGAGCCATTCGTTGCCGCGGGTGATTTGGATGAGTTGGTCGTTGTGCGGGAAGACGTCATCGGTAGACCAGGCGAGCGTGAGGGTGGAGGTGATGGAGGGGAGGTCGCGGTTGGAGATATCGACGCTGAGGAGTTCGAGGTTTGAGACCGAGAGGATCCGGTTTTGGTGGATGGTGGTACGGCGTGCGCCGAAGCGGTGGAGGATTTCGCCGCGGAGTTCGAGCTGGCCTGGGTTGAGGTTGAAATCGATCAGTTGGACACGTGAGGCGTAGGTGCCGTTGTTTTCGCCGGTATAGGGGACGAGGATGAGGTTGTCATCGGGCAGAACCGTGAAGGCTTTCTCGGTGGCATTGGCTTCGCTCCAGGAGTAGCCATCGCCGAGTGAGACGCGTTGGGTGAGAGTTGGGTTGGCGGGGTTGGACACATCGAAGAGAGAGACGGCGGCGCGGCGCCCGTCGGTATCATCGATTCCCATGGCGAGGAGGTGTGAGCCGAGGGGGTGGATATAGGTGGACCAGCCGGGGACGTGGAGTTCGCCGGTGATGGTAGGTTGGTTGGGGTTGGAGATGTCGACGACCCAGAGGGGGTCGACGACGAAGTAGGTGACGATGTAGGCGAGGTTTTGGTCGAAGCGGGTGGCGAAGAGGCGTTCGCCGCGTCCGAGGTCGAGTTGTCCCAGTTTCTTTAGGGTATTGGTTTGGGGTTGGGAGGGTGAGGGGAGGTGGAAGGTTTCGAGTCGGTTTAGCCAGGTATTGCTGGTGGTTTCCCAGGCGGCGGAGACGATGCGCAGAGTATCGTTGTACCAGTGGATTTTGAATTTATCGTTGATGGAGCCGAAGGTGGTGACGGATCCGATTTCGGCGATTTGACCTGAGGGGTTGGAGATATCGAAGACGCGGAGGGTGGAGGTGGGATAGTTCTGTGGGTTTTGGGCGGCGACGAAGAGGAAGGAGGGGGTGGCTTGGATGACGAGGCCGTTACCGGTGAAGCGTTGTTCGTGGGCGATGGTGGGGGATGCGGGGTTATCGAGGTTGATACTGTAGACCGTGATGCCCCATTGCCAGGAGTTATCGGGTAGGGATTGGAAGGATTCTGTGGCGAGGTAGAGGATGGAGCCGACGAGGCGGCTTTCGCGAATGGAGCCGGTGACGGGGAGGGTTGCGGCTAGAGTTGGGTTGGGTTGGGTGACATTGGCGATGATGACTGAGCTTTGGTTGCCTTCGGGGCCCCAGTAGCAGGGGTCGGTGGAGAGGAGGACTGTGTAGGAATTCTGGAGGAGGTACATTTCCTCGCCCTGGGTGGGGAGGTTGAGAGTGCCGGTGAGGATGGGGGAGTCTGGATCGGAGACATCGATGACTTGGAGGCCACGGTATTGGTTGAAGACGTAGAGTGTATTGTTTTTGAGCTTCCAGATATCGGATTCTTCAACTTGCCGGTCTTCGGTGGAGTTGGCGTCTTCACCCGGTGTGGCGGCTACGGGACCGTCGAGGTAGCGGAGGTCGTAACCGGCGCCGGGTTCCGGGTTAAACTGGCTAAGCCCTTCGTAGAAAATTTCGGGCAGGGGTTCTGTGGCGTCGGCCCGGACGCGGAGGAGTTCGAGGTGTTTGGAGATGGGGATGCGGAAGGTGATTTCGGCGGGGTTACCGTTGATGCGGGCGACGGCGCGGGGCTGCCATGCACCGGCGTCGTGGAACTGGCGGGATTCCAGAGTGATTTTTCGCAGGCCTTCAGGCACGGAGACGGTGACGAGGATTTCGTGTTGTTCCGTGACGATCCGGGTGATGCGGGCTTCGGCTTGGGCGAGGACGTTTTGGGTGGAGGCGAGCGGGAGCAGGAGGCAGGCTGCGATCCAGAGCGGGATTAAACTGGGCCAAAGGCGGTCGGTTTTCATGGCGGTGACTGATACGCGGCCACCCGAGGGTGGCCACGACTTTAAGGGTAACGGTAATCTCCTCCTGAGGGGGCGGGGTGTCAACTGTCGGGAGAGAGGAGAGGGGAGAGAGTGAGGGGACACGGACTGGCGGTTGGCGGTTGGTTCCTGACTCCTGACTCCTGACTCCCGGTCTTTGACCTCTGGCCTTTGGCTTGGGGTCATTTTTTGGTTAAGGATCGAGCAAAAATCGTACAGCCCTTGGGGAGGTTTTTCGGGTTTGGTAGGGGCACCGCGAATAGTCAAGGCGGCTATGGTTGGACCCGAAGACTTTAGGAAAATGTCCATGAGCGACTCAGTTTCTTCAAGAGTAAGGCCACCTGCTTCATTTCTGGCGGGTATTTTAGAGAAAAGCGGCTGGTGGAAGACCGGCGGGCTGGTGGTGGCGGCGGGATTGGTGGTGGTGTCGTGCGGGACGCTGACGAAGACCGTGATGGCGCCTCCAGGGATACCTGGGGCTGAGTATGTGGGGAGTGCGGTTTGTGCGGATTGCCATGATGGGATTGTGGCGGGTTTCAAGGATGCGGATCATGCGCGGTTGGTGGGGTTGGGGGATAATGCGATTGAGACGGGTTGTGAATCTTGTCATGGGCCGGGCAGTTTGCATGCGGATTCGGCGGAGCCGCGGGACATTTTGAATCCGAAGGATGACATGCGTTTGTGTTTTGAGTGTCATTTGAACACGCGCGCGGAGTTTATGGGGCCGAGTCATCATCCGTTGGGTGAGGGAGGTTTGAACTGTAGTGATTGCCACAATCCGCACAAGGGGTCGGCGCATCGGGTTGGGGGTTTGGCTTTGGTGTCGTTGAACGAGGGGTGTTTGGAGTGTCATCCGTCGCAGCGCGGGCCGCATGTATTTGAGCATGAGGCGGTGCGGGAGGGGTGCACGACGTGTCATCGGGCGCATGGTTCGGTGAATGCGAATCTGTTGACGGAGCGGAATGCGACGTTGTGTTTGAAGTGTCATTTCCAGCAGCAGAGTGCGGCTGGCCAAGTGTTTATTGGCGGGGTGAATCACAGCAGTTTTCTGACGCAAGGTGGCTGTTGGACTGCTGGTTGCCATGAGGCGGTGCATGGGTCGCAAGTGAGTTCTTCGTTACGGTATTAATTTTGACTGGAGCCAGCCATGAAACTTGAACTTTTGCCTGAGCGTCGACGTGAACTTCGCCGTGCGGTGGTGTTAGCCCTGGTATCGGTGGGGGCATTGGGGGCTCTTACCGGGTTAGGGGCTGCGGACGAGGAGGTGGAGTCGGAGGAAGCGGAGGTGGAGGAGGAAGTGGATCCGTCGTCGTTGCGGAACTCCGTGGAGTTCATGTTGGGGGGGACGGTGGTGGGCGGGGATGTTGCGGCGATGCGGCAGCGGGTGGGTTTACCTGGCGGGGTGTATGGGGGGGTGAGTTCGTTGCATTATGAGGCTGATGTTGATGACGAGACGTTATTCAAGCTGGATGCCCGGGGGATTTATGGGGATGGGGATTATTCGTTGAAGTTGGATTTGAACCGGATGGATTTGGGGTATGTGCGGGTGGGTGTTCGGCAGATACGGACTTATTCTGACGGGAGTGGGGGGTGGTGGCCTTTGACGGACGTTTGGTATGACGGGTTATTTGACGACGAGCTGTCGCTGGATCGCCGGGAATATTGGTTTGAGGCGGGTTTAAGGAAGCCGGAGGTGCCGGAGATTACACTGCGTTATTCGCACATGGAGCGCGATGGGGAGAAGGCTTCGACGAGCTGGGGGGTGGCGACGGTGGCCCCTGGGGTGCGGCGTGGGGTTGTGCCGTCGTATTTGGATGTCGATGAGCGTCGGGATTTGGTGATGTTGGACGGGAAGCATTATTTGGGGGTGACGGAGTTGGGGTTAGGTTTCCGGTATGAGAATTCGAGTGTGGACAATTCGCGGAACATGCGGACGGGGCCTGGGGAGGGTGTGGGGTTGGACAATTACATTACGCAGAGGGACGGGGTAGATTCGGATTTATTCAACGTGCATGGTTCGAGCCGGACGCAGTTTAGCGAACGGTTATGGTTGACGTTGGGGTATGCGTATACGGATTTGCAGAGCGACAGTTCGGGGTATCGGGTTTACGGGACGGGGTATGATCCGGATTTGGGGGATCGGGTGGCGTCGCCGTTTACGTATGAGCGATTGAGTGGTGACGGGCAGATTCAGCAGCATGTGGCGAACGTGAACGTGTATTGGAATGCGGCGGAGAATCTGGATGTGATTCCGTTGTTACGGTTTGAGCAGCAGAGTCGGGATGCGTTATCGGCTTATGGGGCACCGGCTGCGCCGTTTACGGCATTGGATTACGGGGCATCGAGTGACCGGGGTTTGCTGGATGTGGCCGGGGGATTGGAGATGCGTTATCGGGGCATCACGAACGTGACCTTATATGCGCGGGGGGATTGGCTGACGGGGCGGGGTGATTTGGATGAGACTTGGGAGAACGTGACGACGGGCGGGAATTTGGTGGCGCGGTCTACGGATGACGAGCGGTTTTGGCAGAAGTATTCCGTGGGTGGGGCGTGGTATGCGCACCGTCGGTTTTCATTGGGTGGCGGGTATTTTTACAAGGTTCGGGAGAACGAGTTTGATCATTCATTGGACAGCACCTCGAACCTGCCGGTCAGCGGGAACCGGTATCCGGCGTATTTGGTGGCGCAGCAGTATGCGATGCATGATGCGAATGTGCGTGCGACGTGGCGGCCGCGGATGAATCTAACGGTAGTGGCGCGGTATGACATTCAGCTGGGTGAGTTGAAGAGCGAGGGAGATTTGCTGGGCGAGGCGGACACGGCGGATGTGACGAGTCACATCGGGAGTTTAAGTGTGAGTTGGGTTCCGGTGTCCCGGTTGTATTTACAGGGGCGCGGCAGTTACATCACGGACCGGACGGATTCTGCGGCGACCGATTACACTGCGGCGGTGGTGGAGGCGGAGAACGATTATTGGACGGGGACTGCGGTGGTGGGGTATGCGATTAGCGACGACGTGGATGTGGAGGGGAGTTACACGTATTACGCGGCGGACAATTTCATGGCGGGGATGACTGCGGGGCAGCCGTATGGGACTGATCTGGAGGAGCACTGGTTGGGGGCGACGTTGACCTGGCGTTCGAGCCCGCGGGTGCGCTGGACGGCGCGGTATGGGTATGGGATGTCCGACGACAATGCATCGGGCGGGTATAACGACTACGACGTGCATTTGTTGCAGGCGTCGATGCAGTATCGGTTTTAGCGGTAAGCGGTAAGGGCTGAGGGCTGAGGGCTGAGGGCTGTCTGTCCGCCATAGCCTTGGCGAAGGCGGAAGAGCTGAGGGTGGTGCCGCTGACGCGGCACGGGAGTTAGGAGTTAGGAGTTAGGAGCTGGGAGCTGGGAGCTGGGGATTCAGCGCCCCTTCGGCCACATTCGTTCTTCAACTGCGTTGGGCTTTGGTGTTTTTGAGTCGGGCGGGGATGCTTTCGAGTTGCCAGATATCGTCGAGGGGTTGGCGTTCGCGGACGAGGTCAGCTTGGCGGCCGTTGACGAGGACTTCGGCGGTGAGTGCCCGGCTATTGTAGTTGCAAGCCATGACGGATCCGTAGGCGCCGGCACTGAGCATGGCGAGGAACTCGCCGGGTTTGGTAGCGGGGATACGCCGTTCGCGGGCGAAGGTATCACCGGTTTCGCAGATGGGGCCGACGATATCGGCTTTGATGGAGGCGCCCTTGGATTTTCTGACGGGGACGATTTCGTGGTAGCTTTCGTAGAAGGCGGGGCGGATGAGGTCATTCATGGCGGCGTCGACGATGACGAAGTTACGTTTGCCGGTTTTTTTGAGGTATTCGACGCGGGTGATGAGGATGCCGGCGTTACCGGAGATGAAGCGTCCGGGTTCGAGGAGGATTTTGAGTCCGAGGGGTTGGAGGAGGGGGATGAGGGCTTTGGCGTAGGATTGAGGGGTGAGGATATTTTTTGCGGTGTTGGAGCGCCACCAGGAGGGTTGGCCGCTGGCGAGGGCGGGTTGATAGACGATGCCGAGGCCTCCGCCGATGGAGAGGAATTCGATGCCGTATTTTTGCGCAAGCTTTTGGGCGAGGGGGGCGACTTTGGCGACGGCTTTGGAGAAGGGCTCGACTTCGGTGAGTTGGGAGCCGATGTGCATTTGGAGGCCGCGGAGGTGGATGTTTTTCAGGCGGGAGGCGCGCTGGTAGACGGCCTCGATTTTTTCGAAGGCGATGCCGAATTTATTTTCGTAGGTGCCGGTGGTGATTTTGGCGTGGGTTTTGGCGTCGACGTTGGGGTTGACGCGGATAGCGACGGGGGCTTTTTTGCGCAGTTTTGCGGCGACCTTATTGATGCGTTCCAGTTCCGGTTCACTTTCGACATTGAAGGCATAGATGCCTTGGCTGATGGCGTAGGCGATTTCGCGTTCTGATTTTCCGACGCCGGCGAAGACACATTTGGCGGGGTCACCTCCGGCAGCGATGATGCGGCGGAGTTCGCCTTCGCTGACGATATCGAATCCGCAGTTTTGGTTAGCGAGGACGCGGAGGACGGCGAGGTTGGAGTTGGATTTAACGGCGAAGCAGATTTGGTGGTTGAGGGGTGCGAGGGCCTGGGTCAGGGACTGGGCGTGGTGGGTGAGGGTGGCTTGAGAATAGACGTAGAGGGGGGTGCCGAATTTTTTGGCGAGGGCTTCGACGGGGACTTGTTCGCAATAGAGCCGGTTGTCCTGGTAAGCGAAATGATGCATGGGCGGTAATGTGATTGGTGGGGGTTGGGATGCCTAGAAAAAACGCCAAGCGCCGGGCGCTTGGCGGGGAGAGGGGATGGGATGTGGGAGATAGGAGATAGGAGATGGGATATAGGAGATGGGAGATGGGAGATGGGAGATGGGGGGCGGCTGGGGTTATTCTTCGCGGGATTCGTATTGGAATTCGAGGAGGGTGAGGGAGTCTTGTTGGACGTTGCGCATTTCGAGGTTTTTGAGTTCCCAGACGCCGTTGACTTTCGTGACTCCGCCGACTTCGAATTCTTTGAGGAGGGAGCCATCGGGGGCGTAGGCTTCCGCGATGATGGGTTTACGGGTTTCGCGGTCGATCCAGGAGAGGACGCGGGTATAGCCTTTGGCGTTGGGGTTGGGGTTGGTGCTTTCGAGGATTTGGCAGGGGCGGCCTTTGCGCATTTTGATTTTGAGGTGTTCGAGGATGCGGTGTTCGGGCCAGTGGAGGTAATCGAGTCCGAGGTCAGCGAGCCAGAAGTCGGAGTGGGCGAAGGCGGTCATGGCGGCGGGGCCTTGGAGCGACTGTGTGGGTGCGTTGCTGGACTGGAGCGTATAGACGTTGGGTTGTTGGTTTTGGTGGAGGACGGTGAGGGTTTGTTGGGGGATGCCGTCGCCGCCTGGGGTGGAGTAGATGCCGTTCCAGCCATTGGGGAGGACTTCGACCTGGTAGGAAAAAGGAATGGAGGTTCGTTGGCCCGAGGGGTGGCGCATGCGGATGAGGCCTTGGACTTGGATTTCCTCGGGTGGGGTAGCCTGGCGTAGTTCGGCGGCGAGCTGCATGCCGTCGTCCCGAGCGTCGGCGAGTGTGAGATGAGGGATGAGGAGGGCGAGCGTGAGGCTGAGGAGCGAGGCGATGCGTTTTGCAGGCATGGGGGTTAGACGGCGGGGAGTGTGGAGGGATTCAGGTTTAGCGGGTATGGAGGGCGATGGGGAGGGCATCGAAGACGCGTCGGACGAAGTGGACTTTCATGCGTTGGCGGACTTCGGCGGGGACTTCGGTCCAGTCTTTGCGGTTATCTTCGGGGAGGATGACCTGGCGGAGGCCGGCGCGGTTAGCGGCGAGGACTTTTTCTTTGATACCGCCGACCGGGAGGACGCGGCCGCGGAGGCTGATTTCGCCGGTCATGGCGAGGTCGGAGCGGAGTCGTCGTTGGGAGAAGAGGGAAGCGAGGGCGAGGGTGAGGGTGAGGCCGGCGCTGGGGCCGTCTTTGGGGGTGGCTCCGGCGGGTACGTGGACATGGAGGTCGAACCTGTCGAAGTCGGAGAGGTCTATTTTGAGATTTTTTGATTGGGAGCGGAGGAGGCTGACGGCGGTTTGGGCGCTTTCCTTCATGACGTCGCCGAGGGAGCCTGTGAGCATGAGTCGGCCTTGGCCGGGCATGCGGGTGACTTCGATGAAGAGGATATCGCCGCCGACGGGGGTCCAGGCCATACCGATGGCGACGCCGGCTTCGGTGATGGTTTCTGCGGTTTCGGAGAGGAAGCGAGCGGGGCCGAGGAGGTCGCCTAGTTCCTGGGGGGAGACGGAGATGGGTTTCTTTTTATTTTTGCTGGTTACGATACGACGGGCGGTTTTACGGGCGAGGGAGGCGATTTCGCGTTCGAGTTGGCGGACGCCGGCTTCGCGGGTGTAGTCGTGAATGAGTTTTTTGAGCGTTGGGCTGGGGAATTTGACCTGGGATTTTTTGAGGCCGTGTTCGTCGAGTTGTCTGGGGACGAGGTGACGTCGGGCTATCTGGAGTTTTTCGGAGGCGGTATAGCTGGGGATTTCGATGACTTCGAGGCGGTCACGGAGGGCTGGGTGGATGGGTTCGAGCCAATTGGCGGTGGTGATGAAGAGGACGCGGGAGAGGTCGAAGGGCAGGTCGAGGTAGTGGTCGGTGAAGGTATGGTTTTGTTGAGGGTCGAGGACTTCGAGGAGAGCGGAGGATGGGTCACCGCGGAAGTCGGATCCGACCTTATCGATTTCGTCGAGGAGGATGACGGGGTTTTTACTTTCGATACGGCGGAGGGATTGGAGGATGCGGCCGGGGAGGGCGCCGACGTAGGTGCGGCGGTGTCCGCGGATTTCGGCTTCATCGCGCATACCGCCGAGGGCGATGCGGGCGAATTTACGGCCGAGAGTATCGGCTACGCTGCGTCCGAGGGAGGTTTTGCCGACGCCTGGGGGTCCGACGAGGCAGAGGATGGGGCCTTTGAGTTGTTGTTTTAGTTTGAGGACGGCGAGGAATTCGAGGAGGCGGTCTTTGACTTTGGCGAGGCCGTAGTGGTGTTCGTCGAGGAGTTTGGCGGCGGCGTCGAGGTTGAGTTGATCTGTGGTGGTTTGGTTCCAGGGGAGGCCGATGATCCAGTCGAGGTAGGTACGACTGACGGTATGTTCGGGGGTGCTGGGGGGGATTTGCTGGAGGCGGTCGAGTTCCTTGATGGCGACCTTATGGGCGTCCTCGGGGAGTTTGAGATTATCGATTTGGTCGCGGAGGCTTTGGAGGTCGGCGGCGAGGGGGTCGGCTTCGCCGAGTTCGCGTTGGATGGCGCGGATTTGTTCCCGGAGGAAGAAGTCGCGCTGGCTTTTGCTCATGCTGGAGGCGACTTCTTTTTGGATTTTTGAGCCTAGGGTGAGGACTTCGAGTTCGCGGCTGAGGAGGGGGAGGAGCAGGTTGAGCCGTTGTTTGACGTCCTGGGTTTCGAGGAGTTGCTGCCGTTCTGGCAGGCTCATATTGAGGTTGGCGGCGATGAGGTCGGCGAGTTTTGAGGGGTGTTCGGTATTGAGGACGGCGACCTTGACCTCATCGGCTGTGGAGGGGGAGAGGTTGACAATTTCCTGGAAGGCTTTTTGGGCGTTTCGGGCGAGTGCGGTGAGTTCGACGGAGTCATCGGACTGGTCGCGGAGGTAGGTGACGCGGGCTCGGAGGTAGGGGTCGTGGAGGGTATATTCGGTGATGTGGATGCGTCGGATTCCTTCGACGAGGACGCGCACCGTGTTGTCGGGGAACTTGAGCATTTTGAGGACGCGCACGGCGCATCCGTGGTTCCAGAGTTCTTCCGGGGTGGGGTCTTCGACGTCGGCTTTTTTTTGCAGGACGAGTCCGAGGAAGCGGTCACCGGCGACGACATCATCGATGAGGCGGATACTGGAGGTGGATTCGACGAGGAGTGGGGAGACCATGCCTGGGAAGATGACGACGTCGGCGAGGCCGAGGATGGGCAGGTCTTCGGGGAGGGATTTGTTGCTGCGGGAGATGGTGGTATCGCCGCTATTGGCTGAGGTTCCGGTGATGCTGATGAATTCAGTTTCCGAGTGGCTCATTTGGGGGGGCGGTATGGGGTTGGGCGGCTTGGGGCAGTCCCTTTAGTGGGGGGTAATTTTTTGGGGGCGACTATTCCGAGTCGATGGGGACCACGATTTTCTCGTGGGAGGGAGGTTCGTTCTCGGGGACGTCGATTCGGAGGAAGCCGTTATGGTAGCTGGCTCTGGCGCGGCTGAGGTCATAGCCGGGTGGGATTTCGATGATGCTTTCGAAGGTTCCGTAACTGATTTCCATGACGAGGAACTGGCATTTCGTGGCGCGGCAGCCATCGGGGCGTTGGCCACTGATTTTGAGCTGGTTACCTTCGATGGAGAGTTCCAGGTCTTCCCTTTTCATTCCCGCCAGTTCGACCTTGATGACGAGTCCGCCTTCCATGAGGTAGACGTCGGTGTTGGGCACCCAGTAGGTATCGGAGGAGGCGTCGGACTGTCCGGTCTGACGTCGGAGGAACTGGAGACTGGTGGAGACTTTATTCAGGGCCATCGGATTGATGACGCTACACCATGGGGTGAGAGGGTTCAAGGGTAGAGCGGGAAGCGGCAGGCGCCAAGCGCTGAGGGCTGAGGGCTGAGGGCTGAGGGGTGAGGGGTGAGGGGGGAGGCGTCTGCGCACTGCCAACAGCTAAGATCGAACCTCGGCTTTCGATCCCGATAGCGATAGCGATGTCGATTGTAAGGAAGCGGCAAGCGCTAAGCGGGAAGCGCATAGGGGTGCGTGTCTGCTGCGCTCGCGATATCTGGGTGGGGTTTTATTCCACGAGGCCGTTTTTGAGGGCGTAGCGGGCGATTTCGACGTTAGTTTTGAGGCCGGTTTTGACGGCGAGGCGGGTTCGGTAGGTGGCGACGGTGCGTTCGCTGAGGGAGAGTTCTTCGGCGATTTCCTTGATGGATTTGCCGGTGGCGACTGCGCGGAGGACTTGGAGTTCGCGTTGGGAGAGAGTTTCGTGTGGGGGTTGATTTTCGTCGGGGCCGAGGTTGGAGGCGAGGCGTTCGGCCAAGGAGGCGGTGACGTATTTACCGCCGCTGAGGATGCGGTTGATGGCGGTGACGAGTTGGTCGGAGGCTTCACGTTTGGTGATATAGCCTGAAGCGCCGAGTTTGAAGGCACGGAGGGCGAATTGTTCTTCCGGGTAGGCGGTGAGGACGAGGACCGGGGGGCGGTGTTCCATGCCGGACAATTCTTCGAGCACTTCGAATCCGCTACGGTCGGGCATATTGATATCGAGCAGGAGCAGGTCCCATGTGGAGTTTTTGAGGAGTTCCAGGGTTTCGTTTGTGTCTCTGGCTTCGGCGATTTCGACGTTATTGATGCGCGAAGCGAGTATATCGCGGAGTCCGTGACGAAGGATTTCGTGGTCGTCTGCGATGATTACCCGTGTGGTCATGGTTTGTCCTGTTGGTTGGGGATTTGGACGCGGACTAGAGTGCCGCTGTCCGGTCTGGTCGTAAAGCTAACATTACCCCCGATGGATTTGGCTCGTTCCTGCATGCCGAGGAGTCCGAGGGCATTGGGGTTGGTGAGGTCGGGGTCGGGGATACCGCGGCCGTTATCGCGGATATCGAGAGTGATGGTATCGGGTGTGGTTTGCAGGCTGACTTCGACTTGGGAGGCATCAGCATGGCGGGCGATATTGGTGAGGGCTTCCTGGAGGATACGGAAGCATGTGGTGGTGACAGTCTGGGGCAGGGTTGGTTCCGTTGCGGGGAGGAAGATTTTGCAGGGTATTTCGAAGCGTTTCTGGAAGCGGGAGGTTTCGTATTGGAGGGCGGTGCCGAGGCCGAAGTTGTCGAGTAGGCTGGGGCGGAGGTCGGCTGCGATGTTTTGGACTTTGGAGGTGATGGTATCGACGAGGTCGCAGGCGGCGGCGAGTTTATCGAGGAGGGGGTTGACGCGTCGGTCATCGCCGAATTCATCGAGGGCATGTTCGATCCAGCTAAGGTCCATACTGATGGCGGTGAGCATTTGGCCGAGTTCGTCGTGGATTTCGCGGGAGATGGCGGTGCGTTCGGCTTCGCGGAGGTTTTCGAGGCGGCTGGAGAGGGCTCGGAGTTGTTGTTGGTGGCGGAAGGTTTGTTCTTCGGCTTGTTTGCGGGGGGTGATATCGAGGACGACGCCGCGCATATGGTCGGGTGACTGGGCTGTTTGGGAGGATTTTGAGAGGAGGCCGTTGGAGAGGATCCAGTGGACTGACTGGTCGGGCCAGACCACCCTGAATTCGTGGTGGAAGGTTTGATTATGATCGATGCTGTAGCGGACTTTTGAATTGAACTCCTGCAGGTCATCCGGGTGGATGCGTTGGAGGACGGCGTTATAGGTGCCATTGAATTCGCCGGGTTGGTAGCCCCAGAGTTCTTCCAGCCAGAGGGTCCAGATGACTTTGTCGTCGGGGATATTCCAATCGAAGATGCCCATATGGGCGGCGTCGAGGGCGAGGCGGAGGTGTTCTTCGCTGGCGCGGAGCTCATCGGCGGCTTTTTTGCGTTGGGTGATATCCTCGAAGGTGGCGGCGCGGAAGAGGATTTTGCCGAGGGCGTCCTTGAAGGTGGTGACATTAGTGAGGGCTGGGAAGGTGGACTGGTCTTTGCGGAGGTGGGTGGATTCGTAGACGTGGTAGCCTTGGGAGTTTGCGATGGTGGCTTGGTTGGGCAGCTCATCACGGCTGGAGGGGGCGAAGAAGTCGGCGAGGTTCATGTTTTGGATTTCGTGTGGTTCGTATCCGTGCATGGAAGCGAAGGCGGGGTTGGCTTCGAGGATGGCATGGGTCCGGGGGTCGGCGATCGCCATGCCCCAACCGGCGTGGAGGAAGACATGGCGGAGGCGGAGGAGGTCGCGGGTGGTGGCTTTGCGGGCGCTGATATCGATGCCGACACTGATGAGGCAGTTGCGGCCCTGGAGAGTGGAGCGGGTTCCGGTGAAGTAGTGGGGGATGGTGCTGCCGTTTTTTGTGACGAGGTCGGCTTCGATATCGCCGTGGCCTGACAGGAAGACTTCCTGGATATTATCGCGGATGCGTTGTTGGTCTTTGGGGCTGAAGAGTTGGATGGGGTTGAGCTGGGAGATTTCCTCGTCCGAGTAACCGGTTGCTGAGGAGAGGTTATTATTCCAGCGGAGGAGCTGGTGTTTTTCGTCGTAGCAGAAGAGGACACCGGGGAGGGAGTTGAGGAGGCTGGTTGAGAAGTCGCGTTCGGCGCGGAGGGCTTCCTCGATTTGGATACGGTCGGTGATATCGCGGACGATGCCGAAGAGGCCGATCGTTTCACCCTGGGTGTTCCGGATGGGGCCTTTGGTGCAGTGCAGGGTGGTTTTGCGGCCATTGAGCATGACGGTTTCGTCTTCGGTGACGACGTTGCCGGAGGACATAATTTCGCGGTCATGCTGCATGATGCGTTGGGCGTCTTCGGGGTTGAAGACGGAGCTGAGGTCCTTTCCGAGGATGGAGTTTGGGGGGAAGCCTCCGAGTTTCGCTGCGCCGGTGTTAAAGAGGAGGTAGCGGCCGTGGGTGTCGGTGACGAAGATGGCGTCGGTGGTGGCTTCGGTGACGGCTTGGAGCAGGGTGCCTTGTTGTTGGGCTTCTTCCTGGGACTGGTTGAGTCTGTCGCTGAAGCGTTCGAGCAGGCGGGCTTGGCGTTTGAGGAGGATGGCGAGGATGATGGAGGAGCTGGCGAGGAGAATCCAGGGTTGGAGGGTATTCCAGGTTTTATGGAGTTGGGGGTGGGATTGGAGGCTGAGGGAGGCGAGGCTGGAGAGGGCCAGGCAGGTGAGGGAGAGGCAGACGAAGGGTATGAGAGTTTGGAGGCAGTTGGGGGGTGGTTTAGAGGGATCAGTGGCTTTGTGCGGCGCAGGCATGGGGGAGAACTTAGATAAACTGGAAGGAGAATGCACTATTGGGGCTTGGGTATTTGGGCGGCGGGGAAGAGGTCGAAGTCGGTTTTGCCGATGATGTCTTTGAGTGGCCGATTGATGAGGGAGCAGAAGCGTTGGTTGGCGAAGGTGAATCGTCCCTGGATATCCTTGCGGAGGATGCATTGGGGCAGCTGATTGACGAGCGATTTGTAGGGGAGTTCTCCGTTGGGGGTAGGAGGGTTGGGTAGGTTGGTCATTTGAGGGTTGTGCATCGCGCGGTGCACGATGCAGGGAGAGAGGGGAGGGGATAGGGGAGAGAGTGGGGGGAGTTTTCAGTTCACGGTAGGCTGTTGGCTGTAGAGTGTTGGGTTGAGGGGGGGCTTCTGCAGACTGCCGACTGCTAACAGCCAACTTCAGCTTTCGATCCCGATCCCGATAGCGATTTCGATTTCGATTTCGATGGCATGGAAGGGCTGAGGGCTGAGGGCTGAGGGCTGAGGGTTATGGATTGCGCGGTGCGCTCTGCAGGGAGAGAGTGGGGGGCGTTAGGAGAGTTGAGATTGGAAGAGGGAGGCGAAGCCGAGGAAGGCGAAGAAGCCGACGACATCGGTGACGGTGGTGAGGATGATACTGGAGCACTGGGCGGGGTCGAGGTGGAGTTTTCGCATGAGGAGGGGGATGGCGGCGCCGGCTAGGCCGGCGGCGGCGAGATTGACGAGCATGCCGAGACCGACGACGAGGCCGAGGAAGGGGTTTTGGTACCAGATCCAGGCGATGAGAGCTGTGGTGAGTCCGGTGATGGTACCGGTGATGACGCCCAGCCAGGTTTCCTTGAAGACGAGAGTGATGATTTTGTGTTTGGGAATTTCGCGCATGACGATGCCGCGCATCACGATGGCGAGGGACTGGGCTCCGGCGTTGCCGCCCTGGCCGGCGACTACGGGGAGGAAGACGGCGAGGACCGTGAGTTGGGCGATGATGTTTTCGAAGCCGGCGACGACGGCGGCGGCGAGGAAGGCCGTGGCGAGGTTGACGAAGAGCCAGGGCAGGCGGTTACGGAGCGATGTGGTGACGGGGGAGAAGGCACGTTCGTCTTTTCCGGCGCCGAACATTTGTTGGATATCGCTGGCGAGTTCGTCCTGGACGTCCTGGACGAGTTGTTCGACGCGGACGATACCCAGCAGTCGGTTTTCGGAATCGACCACGGGGGCGGCGAAGTAGCGTCTTTTGGAGAGTTCGGAGGTGGCCTCTTCGCAATCGGTGAAGGGGTGGAGAGTGAAGAGGTCGCGGCGCATGACTTGTTCGAGCGACTGGCTGGGTTGGGCGAGCATGAGGTCGCGCATATTGATGACGCCGACGAGCTGGTCGGCATCATTGAGGATGTAGGTATAGGAGAGGGGGTAACGTTTTTGTGCGAGCGAGCGGATTTTTTCTATGGCGTCGCGGACCCTGGTAGTTTCCCGGAAGGCGAGGAGCTGGGTGCTCATGAGGCGGCCGACGCTGTTTTCGGGGAACTCGAGGTGTTCGCGGACGGCCTGTTTGAGTTTTTGTGGGAGGTGTTGGATGAAGGCTTCGCGCGTATCGTGGGGTAGTCGGGCGAAGATTGCCGCGGCGTGGGCGGGTTCGAGTTGGCGGGCGATGGTTTTGAGCAGGGAGGGTTCAGCGGACTGGAGCAATTCGGCGGCGTAGGCGGTTTGGAGTTGGCTGACGAGGGAGGCGGCGATTTCGGGTGGGAGCGAGCTGAGGGTTTGGACTACTTCCTCTTCGGGCAGGGTTTCGAGGAGTCGGCCTGCGGTGGTGAGGTCGCGTTCGATGAGTTTAGCGGCGAGGGACTGGAGGCCTTGGGTTTTGGGCATGGGGTGATATGGGGTGGGGCTTAGGGTGGACTGTGCGTTTGGCTTTGGTGATATGCAACGGGAATGGTTTTGCGAGGGGTGTTGCATTTTCTGGAGTGGTGAGCATTTTGGTTTTGAGGTTTATGATGGAATCCCTGATGGATCCGCACACTTGGGCGCTGGGCATGCTGATATTTCTGGCGCGGGTTTTTGATGTGACGATGGGCACGATGCGTACTATCAGCATTGTGCATGGACGGATGTGGGTGGCGTTTGGATTGGGGTTGATGGAGGTATCGATGTGGTTGGTGGTGATTTCTGCGGTGATTACGCAGATAGCGGCCAAGCCGTTGCTGGGGGTGTTTTATGCGTTGGGATTTTCGGTGGGGAACGTGGTGGGCATTTTGGTGGAGCGGCGGGTTGCTTTGGGGAACATGTCTTTGCGGGTGATTAGTGCGGCTCGTGGGCTGGAGTTAGCGAGCCGGCTGAGGGACTTGGGTTATGGGGTGACGACTTTTTCCGGGGAAGGCCGGAGTGGGGCGGTGACGTTGTTGTATGTGGTGTGTGGGAGGAAGGATTTTCGTCGGGCATTGGACACGGTGAAGAGTGTTGAGCCTGGTGCGTTTTATGTGACTGAGATGGCGGGGTCGGTGGGCAAGGTGACGCGACCGATGATGCCGCCCGCGAGTGGTTGGAGGTCGGTATTTAAGCGGAAGTGAGCAGGGGTGGAGGGGTAAAGAAAAAGCCGGTCCTGCTGTGAAGCGGGACCGGCTTGAGATGAGTAAAGCGGATTAGTAGCGGTTGCGACCGCCACCACGGTTGCCGCCGTCACGGAAGCGACCACCGCCGCCGCCGCCGCCGCCGCCGGAACGTTCTTCACGAGGGCGGGCAACATTGACGGTGAGGGCGCGGCCACCGAGGTCGGTGCCATGGAGGGCGTCGATCGCGGCGGAGGCTTCGTCATCGCTGCTCATGGTGACGAAACCGAAGCCACGGGAGCGGCCACTCATGCGGTCGAGCATGACGGTGGCCTCGAGGACGGTGCCGTGGGCGCTGAAGGTGTCCTGAAGGTCCTGTTCCGAAATATCGAAGGAGAGGTTTCCGACGAAGAGTTTATTGTTCATCTGATGATTTGCTGTTTTTACCCAAAGCTACTTTCTGCAGACTGTTCCCGACCGTCGGGTTTCAAACCATCACTGAACCGAGTTCACCTGAAGATTTACCATGCCTTGATCGCTATGAGTTAACTTACAACTGAGCAGTGACGATGGCTAAACTGTGAGAAATAGCAACAGAAAATCTCGGTTTTTTGGGTGGGTGGAGTGGGTCGGAATTACGGCATTGGTCAGGTTGGACGGGGTTGGTGCAGTTTAGTGGATGAGTGACTTTGGTTTTTGTGGGGAGGCGGGTGGCGGTGTAGTCGAGGAATGGGTGTCAGAGGATCAGGAGCGTCGTCGGCGGTTACGGCGGGCGATGCGGTTACGGATACCGTCGATGGCGAGGTAGCCCATGAGGGCGGCTACGGGGATGGAGACGCAAATGAGGAGGATGAACGAGATGCGTTCGGAGGGGGATTGCACACTGGGTCAGACCGTTGGGGGGTGACGTGTGTTCAAAATAATTGGGGAGGGGGAGTCAGGCTACGGCGCAGGTGGAGGCTTGGATGAGCTGCAGGGCTTCGCGGAAATCGTTGAGGGAAGCGGGTTTGGGGAGTGAGGCGTTGATATTTGGGTCCGTGATACCGTCGTAGGCGGAGCAGAGGATCAGGTAGGCTTCGGGGTGGCGTTGTTTGAGTTGTGCGGCGAATTCGAGCCCATTCATGCCGGGCATTTGGAAGTCGGTGAGGACGGCGTCGTGGAGGTTGGGGTGGTATTTTTCGAGGGCGTCCTGGCCATTGGCGGCGGGATCGATGGTGCAGCCGATGAACTCCAGCAGCATGGTGACGGCTTCCCGGCAGGAGGCATCATCGTCTACGAGGAGGATTCGCATCATGGCAATTTCTGGTTGGGCATCCGGCGGATGGAGGATTCGCATCGGTGGGGATGTCCTGACCACGGGTGTGAGTATAGCTTTACATGTGCCATTCTCGGTTTTGTGTCCTGAAGTGAGGCAGGATTCTTGGAGCGTGGGCTTGCGTTGGCGGGGCGGGATTGATAACCGAGGTTATATGTCCGAGCGAACTAGAGATGGTGGGTTGGCTTTGTTTGGGGGTGTGGCGGAGTGTGCGGGTGGGTGGCCGGTTTGGCCGGTGAGTGGGGAGGAGGAGGAGACGGGGTTATTGGGGGTATTACGATCGGGCAAGTGGTGGTTTGGGGAGCGGGTGAAGGAATTTGAGGCGGGTTTTGCGGCTTTTCAGGGGGCGGGGTATGGGGTGAGTTGCACGAATGGTACGACGGCGATTGAGATGGGTTTACGGGCGATGGGGGTAGTGGAGGGGGATGAGGTGATTGTTCCGCCGTATAGTTTTATTGCGACGGCGAGTGCGGTGGTGACGGTGGGGGCGATTCCGGTGTTTGCAGACATTGATCCGGGGACGTTGTGTTTGGATGCGGCGGATGTGGAGCGGAAGGTGACTGGGCGGACGAGAGCGGTGGTGCCGGTGCATGTTGCGGGGCGGGCGGCGGACATGGATGCGATCCTGGGGTTAGCGGGGAGGCGGGGTTTGGGGGTTTTGGGGGTTTGGGTACGTGGGGAGCGTGCGGGACATTTAGTTTTCAGGTATCGAAGAACATTACGGCTGGCGAGGGGGGGATATTGGTGACGCAGGACGAGGGTTTTGCGGAGTTGTGTCGGAGTTTCACGCATTGCGGGCGGATGAAGGGGTCGGCTTGGTATGATCATGATGTATTGGGGAGCAACCTGAGGTTGACGGAGTTTCAGGCGGCGGTGTTATTGGGGCAGCTGGGGAGGTTGGGGGAGCAGGTGGAGCGGAGGGAGCGATCGGCGGCGATTTTGGATGAGGGGTTGGCGGGGTTGCGTGGGGTTCGCTTATTGGGGACGGAGCCGCGGATGACGCGGCGGAGTTATCACATGTATGTATTTCGGGTGGACGAGGCGGAGTTAGGGGTGGGGCGGGATTTATTTTTGCGGGCATTGGAGGCTGAGGGGGTTCCGGCGACGAAGGGGTGGTATCGGCCGTTGTATCGGAACGGGGTATTTCAGCGGGCGCATGAGGGGCCGGTGCATGGGATTCGGGCGCCTTTGGCGGGGAAGGGGGTAGATTATCGTGGGGTGGATTGTCCGGTTTGTGAGCAGGTTTGTCGGGATGCGGTTTGGATTCCGCAGCATGTGCTTTTGGCGGATGAGGGGAGGATGCGCGGGGTGGTGCGGGCGGTGAGGAAGGTGGTGGAGTTGGCGGCGGTTTTGGAGGCGAAGGGGGGTGAGGGGTGATGCGTGGTGGAGGTGATTTTTTGGGTGGGGTGGTGGAGGGGTTTTACGGTCGGCCGTGGACGCAGGAGCAGCGATTTCGGTTATTTGACCGGATGGCTGCGTGGGGATTGAACGCGTATTTTTATGCGCCGAAGGATGATTTGAAGCATCGTGCGATATGGCGGGAGCCGTATGACGAGTATGAGTTGGACGGGTTAGCGGGGTTGGTGGAGGCGAGTAATCGGGCGGGGGTTCGATTCATTTACGGGTTGAGTCCGGGGCTGGACATCGGGTTTTCGGACTTGGGGGACCGGGATGCTTTGTTGGGTCGGTTGGGGCAGATGGTTGAGGTGGGGTGTTTAGATTTTGCGCTTTTGTTTGATGATTTGCCGGGGAGGTTAACGGAGGCGGATTGGGATCGGTATGGGAGTGTGGCTGCGGCGCAGTGTGATGTGGCGAATGAGGCATTGGGTTGGCTGCGGTCGGGTGGTGTGGAGGGGAGGTTTTTATTTTGTCCGACGCCGTATTGTGGGCGGATGGTTCGGTGGGGGCTTGGGGGGGTGGACTATTTGGATGTGGTGGGGCGGGAGTTGGATGGGCGGATTGATGTGTTGTGGACGGGGCCGGAGATTGTGTCGGGGGAGATACCGGTGGAGGGGATTCGGGAGTTGGCGGGGCGGATCAGGCGGAAGCCGGTGATATGGGACAATTTGCATGCGAACGACTATGATGGGCGCCGGGTATTTTGCGGGCCGTATTCGGGTCGGGCTTTGGAGTTGAGGGGGGAGGTTCGGGGGATTCTGATGAATCCGAACAACGAGTTTGTGGTGAACTATGTGCCGATGCGGACATTGGCGGAGTATCTTGCGGCGGACGGGGGATGGGATGAGCGGGAGGCGTATTTGAGGGCATTGGGGGAGTGGTCGGTGGAGTATGGGACGGTGGGGCGGGATTTGGATCTGAGGGATTTGGAGTTATTGGGGGACTGTTATTATCTGCCATATGGGGAGGGGGAGAGTGCGAGGGAGTTTTTGGAGGTGGTGGGCGGGTTGGTGCGGGATCCGGTTGAGAGTTGGGGTAGCCGGTATGGGCGGTTTGTTGAGTATAATGCGCGCGTGCAGGCGCTTTTTGAGAGGCTGACGGAGTTGACGGACAGGGAGTTGTTTTATGCGTGGAGCCGTCGGGTCTGGGATTTGAAGGAGGAGCTGCAGTTGTTGGAGGGGTATTTGGTGGCGAAGCGGGAGGGGCGGTTGGGTGAGGGGGGGGTGTTTTGTCCGGAGACGCATTTGCCCGGGACGTATCGTGGGGGAGTGGTGGCGCGGTTGCAGTCTTTGTTATTGGCGGATGGTGTGGGTGGGGTGCGAGGGGTTGGACTTGAGTGAATTTGTAGCAGGAGGACGTGATGATGAAGGATGAGGTTGTTTTGCGGGATTATCGGGAGGGGGATCGGGCTGGGGCGTATCGGGTGTGTTTGAAGACGGGGGATTCGGGAGCGGATGGTGAGCCGTATTATCTGGAGGATCCGGACGCTTTGGGGCGGATTTATGTGGGGCCGTATTTGGCTTATGAGCCGTCGTTGGCGTTGATTTTGGAGGATAGCGAGGGTGTGGCGGGGTATGCGTTGGCGGCTTTGGATTCGCGGGGATTTTTTGACCGGTATGTGAAGGAGTGGTGTCCCGGTTTACGGGAGCGTTTTCCGGCGCCTGGGGGTGAGAGGTCGGGGTGGAGTCGGGTGGAGGAGGCGTATGATTTGTATCATCATCCGGACGTGACGTGTCCGGAGCCGTATGAGGAGTATCCTTCGCATGGGCATATTGATTTGCTGCCGCGGGTACAGGGTAAGGGTTGGGGGCGACGGATGATGGAGGAGCTGATGTTGCGTTTGACGCGGATGGGTTCGCCGGGGATGCATTTGGGGGTGAGCATTGTGAACGACCGGGCCCTGGGGTTTTACGGACGGTTGGGTTTTGAGGAATTGATGCGAGTGGGGGAGGTGCCGTCGGGGTGTATTTATTTGGGGAAGCGGTTCAGCGAGTGAACCGCGGATAGGGGATATTTTGGACCGCGAATGGACTCGAATAGACGCCAATGAGGAATGCTTTGGACCGCGAATGGACGCGAATAGGGATGGAGGCTTCTGGTGTTGGCTCTGGAGGGCTGGAGCACCTGGACGCGAGCGGGGTCGGTGGGGGTGGCACCACGAATGGCAGTGTGCCTGACTCCCGACCGCTGACCTCTGAAACTCCGAAACACCGACAGGGTCTGTGGGGTCGCGGGTATGGGATCGGGTTCCCGCGACTGACTTCGAACTTTGGCTTAGGGTTTTGCTTCGGGCTCGGGGAGGAGGCGGGCGATGAAGCGGTTTTCTGAGTTAAAGAATTTGCGGGCGGCTTCGGCGACTTTTTCGGGGGTGAGTTCTTTGGGTTTATCGGGGAAATCCATGATGGACTCGAGGTCGAGGTTGTTTTGAGCGCGATAGAGGAGGTTGTTGAGCCAGTAGGGGTTTTCGCGGACGCTGACTTCAAACTCGCGGAGGTGTTGTTCTTTGACCTTGGCGAGGTTGATGGGGTCGGGGCCCTGGAGTTGGAGGCGTTCGACTTCAGCGAGAGCAACATCGATGAGATCGGTTACGCGGTCGGGGTCACAGCCGAAGCTGATGGCTGAGGAGTAGGTGCCTTTGGGCCATTGTTCGATGCCGCCGGAGACACGCACGCCGTAAGTGCCTCCGAGATCTTCGCGGAGGGCTTCGCGAAGGCGGATGCTGAGGACATCGGTGGCGGCGCGGAGGGCGTAGCGGTCGTCGTCGATATAGGCGGTATCGCCGGTGAAGAGGATCTGGACCGTGGCTTTTTTCTCGAGGCCCTTTTGGACGGTGATGGTGTGTTGGCCGCGGACGGGGTCGTCGTTATTGAAGATACCTTGTTTGGTGGTTTTGGTGCTGGGGAGGCCGCCGAGGTAGCGTTCGACCAAAGGCTTGATTTTATCGGGAGAGAAATTGCCGACGATGACGAAGGTGAAGCCTGAGGCATCGGCGAATCGTTCCTGGTAGATTTTGAGTGAGGCTTCCCGGTCCATGCCATCGAGGGTGGTGGTGGAGAGGGGTTGGTGGCGGGGGTGGTTGTTGAAGAGGGCGGTTTCGACGGCGTCGCTGAAGACTGCATCGGGGTCGTTGCGTCGGTTTTCGATCATTTCGCGCATTCGGGTTTGGACGGAGCTGAAGGTATCCTGGTCGGCGCGGGGTTGGGTGAAGCGGAGGTAGAGCAGTTGGAACATGGTTTCGACGTCCTGCGGGGCGGCGAAGGCGGTGACGCTTTGGAACTGGCTACCGAGGCTGGCGCTGGCACGGGCGATTTTGCCGGCGAGTTTCTTTTGGAGGTCGATGAGGTTGAAGGCGCCGAGGCCACTGAGTCCGATGACATCGACGGCGGTGGCGGCGGGGATGAATTGGGAATCGGGGATGAGGCTGATGCCGCCGTGGCTGAAGCCGCGGAGGAGGATTTGGTCATTTTTGAAGTCGGTGGGTTTGAGGAGGACGCGGGCGCCGTTGGAGAGCTGCCATTCGGTGGTGCGGATACGTTCGAGGAACTGTTCTTTGGTGATCTTGCCTGGTTCAGGCAGGGTGGGGAGGAGGGGTTCATCGGAGAGTGAGTCGTCGTAGGCGGCGAGGGTGGCGTGGTCGGCTTTTTGGACGATGGCGGTGATTTCGGTTTCGGTGGGGACGGGGAGCTGGGGTTTATCCGGGGCGCTGTAGAGGATGGCGCGGTTGGTGGAGGTGATGCGGTCTTGGGCTGCGGCATTGACGGTGTTGAGCGTGATGGAGGGGAGGGCCTGGCGGACGATATCGAGTTCCTTGCCGATGCCGGGGGCGGGTTCAGCGGTGAGGAAGTGGCGGACGAGTTCGTCGGCGTAGGCGGCGGAGGGGGTTTTGTCGCGTTCGTTGAAGATTTGTTCGTAGCGGCGGAGGGTTTCAGCTTTAGCGCGGTCGAGTTCGCCCTGGGTGAAGCCGTCCTGCTGGATGCGTCGGGCTTCGTGTAGGAGGGCGGTGAGGCCGCGGTCGAGGGCGTCTTCGCGGACGACGGCCATTTGGAGGTAGACTTCCTTGGTGCGGGCGAGGCTGCTTTCGCCGACGCCGGCGAAGAGGTAAGGGGGGTCGGCCTGCTGGACTTTTTCGTTCAGGCGCTGGTTGAGCATCTGGGTGGCGAGGGAATCGACCAGGGATTCGATGTAGTCGGCTTCTGTGACGTCTTCCGAGGCGTCGCGTTTATAGGCGATTTGGACGGAGGTGTAGGGGAGTTCGGGGTCGGTATTGATGGAGAAGAGTGTGTCCTGGTGATCCGGGATGGAGGGGGTGGGGCGGTCGGGAGCATCGGCTGGGTTGGAGAGAGGTTCGAAGTATTTGCGGATGAGGTTTTCGACGTAGGTGATATCGTCGAAGTCGCCGACGGCGACGACGGCCATGAGGTTGGGGCGGTACCATTGCTGGTAGAAGCGGCGGATGGTTTCGGGGGGTGCGGAGTCGATGATCTCGGGTTTTCCGATCGGCAGGCGATTGGCGTAGGGGGAGTTGTGGAAGAGGATAGGGATCTGTTTGTCGAGGATACGTTGCTGGGCGCCACGGCCGAGGCGCCATTCCTCTTTGACGACGCCGCGTTCTTTGTCGATTTCGGTGGGGTCGAGAGTGATGGCGGAGGCCCAGTCCTGAAGGACGAGGAAAGCTTTTTCAAAGATGGCGGGGTCGTCGAGGGGGACTTCGAGCATGTAGACCGTTTCATCGAAGCTGGTATAGGCATTGAGGTCGGGGCCGAAGCGCATACCGATGCCTTCGAGGAAGTCGACGAGTTGGTGTTTCTCGAAGTGGCGGGTACCGTTGAAAGCCATGTGTTCGAGGAAGTGGGCGAGGCCCTGTTGATCGTCGTTTTCGAGGATTGAGCCGGCGTTGATGGCGAGGCGGAGGGCGGCGCGGTTTTGGGGTTTGTGATTGGCGCGGATGAAGTAGTGGAGGCCGTTGTCGAGCTGACCGGTGCGGGTTTGGGAGTCGAGTTCGAGAGCGGGGGAGGATGGGGTTTGAGCGAGCGGCAGCGTGAGGGTGAGGAGCAGCAGGAGGACGGCCAGGATAGAGGTTTGCTTTCGCATGGGGATAGGCAAGAGGTGAACGACGTTGACGTCAACGCTAATTAGGCGGGCGGATGGGCGGGGTAGGGCTTATTGGGTGCAACCGGATGCGAGTGGGTGCGGGTCATTTACGGGGGAGTTGATGTTGGAGCTGGGTGTGGTGCTCGGGAGCGGGGGGATCTTTTGGGCAGAAAGATGGGGTTGGTTCAGGGAGATAGATCCCTGAAAAAATCAACGGGATTCAGGTGAGTCCTGAATCCCGTTTACGTGTGAAGGTGATGTTTGGTTTAGGCGTTGAGGGCCTTTTGGAGGCGTTGGACGGTATCGTCGATTTCCTCGGTTTTGCGCATACCGATCGTGATGGCATCGACGAGGTTATTGCTGGTGACGTAGCGGAGGGAGGCGTCCTTATCTTCCGGGGAGGTGAGTTTACCTTCGCCGAAGATTTTCATGCCGACGACGAACTTACCGTTGGCGCGGGCGATGCGGAGGGTGTTGCTGATTTCTTCGACTGTGCCGTCGCAGGAGTATGCGCTACCGCCTTTGTGGTTGATGCGGGCGAAGATGACATCGACCCAGGGGTGGGCGGCGGCGACTTTGAGGGCGTCGTGGTTATGGCAGGAGACGCCGACGGCGCCGACGGCGCCTTCGTCTTTAAGTTTGGAGAGGCCGTCGCGGAGGCTTTCGTATTGGTCGGCCCACTGGCCATTGAGCATGCAATGGAGGAGGGCGATATCGAGGCGTTCGATTCCGAGTTCTTTACGGAAGCGGTTGATTTCCTCGACGGCGTCGGTGGAGGGGGTGACCCAGTTTTCTTTACGGGGCCAGATTTTGCTGAGGTAGACGAATTTATCGCGGGGCAGGCCCTTGAGCGTTTGGCGGACGAAGGGGTGGGTGCCGTAGAGGTCGGCCATATCGAGGAAGGAGACGCCTTGGTCGAGGGAGTGGCGGAGGAGGCGATCGAAGGCTTGCTGGCCCATGCGGGTGTGGTCGGAGGAGCGGGCTCCTCCATGGACACCGGTGCCTTGGGCGAGGAAGGAGGGGGTGATGCCGGTTTTTCCGATGGAGACTTTGTCACCGGCGGAGCGGGCTGTGAGGGTGGGTGCGGCGACGGTGGAGGAAAGGCTGGCGCGTGCGGCGATGCCGACGGCGGTGGTGGCGAGGGTGGACTGGATGAATTGGCGTCGGGTTTGTTTGAGCATAGACATGGGTGGGTAGGGCGTTGGGTTTATGTTCCTCATTTGGGGAACTGATCTGTGCTATACGGCGAGACGATAGCCAAAAAGTGGCGGGATGCAATGCTGGTTGTATGGCTAGTCGTGTGGGGTGAACTGGAAGAGTTGGGCGGCGTGGGGTGGGGTATCGAGGTAGAGGCCTCGGGTTTGGAGGTCTTCACCGGTGCGGAGGTATTGTTCGGGGCCGAGGAGGTTGGTCATGAGCCAGTTGTGATCGGAAAGGCAGGGGATGGAGAGTGGGGTGTAGCATTGGCTGTGGGTTGGGGCGAGGTTAACGACGGCGAGGGAGAAGCTGGGGTTGGTGGGGGTGGACCACTGGAGGGCTAGGAAGTTTTCGTGGGAGTGATTATCGGGCCAGGCGGGTTGGGTGGGGAGGAGGGAGAAGGCACCGGAGCCGACGAAGGAGTTTTTGAGTGCATGGAGGAGGGATTGGTAGAGGCTGGCGATTTCGGGGTTGGGCGGCGGGCTGGGGCGGCGCTGGAGTTGGACGGGGATTTGGGTGGTGTAGCCTTGGAGTTGGGTTTCGTGGATGAGGCGGAGTCCGGGGAGTGCGAGGGTGGCGAGGGTGGCGGCTTGATGTTCGGCGGGGGTGAGGAGGGTAGCGATGGGGGGTTCGTCGTGGTTTTCGAGGAAGTGGGCGCTACGGGAGATGAAGTCGTGGGTGGAGTGGCCGAGGTGTTTTCGGATTGCGGGGGTATTCCGTTGGATGAAGTGGTCGTAGAGCGTTTTATCGTAGGTGAAGTTGAAGCCGATTTTTTGGAGTCGGGGTTCGAGGTTCCAGTAGGCTTCGGCGAGGAGGAGGAAGTCGGGGTAAGTTTTTCTGAGTTGTTGGATGGCTTTGGTCCAGAACTCGCCTTTGGCTGGCGGGGTGGAGGGGGGGAGGTGGCGCCAGGTTTGGAGGAATACCTTGTTGAGGAGGAGCATTGTCATGTCGCAGCGGAGGCCGTCGCAATGTTTGGCGACGGATTCCAGCGATTTGGTGATGGCCTGGCGGGTATCGGGGCGGCGGAGGTCGAGTTGGGCGGTATCGGTCCAGGCGGGGAAGTTGGGGTCTTTGCCGTGGGCTATGTGGACGGGGCCGCCGGGGGTTTTGATGGTGAAGGTTTCCGGGTTGGGTTGGGGGGACTGGACGAAGCGTTCGGGGTGTTGAGTGATCCAGGGGTGGTCGAGTCCGGTGTGGTTGGGGATGAAGTCGAGGATGAGCTGGAGGCCGTGGGAGTGGAGGTGTTGTCGGAACTTGGTGAGGGCGGGGAATCCACCGAGTGAGGGGGCGGGGGTGTAGTTTTCGGGGGCGTAGGGTGAGCCTGCGATGTCGGTGGCGGACCAGTTGGGGAGGGCTTGGTTGAGGGCGGTTTTGAGTTGGGGGTGATGGAGTGCGTGGTTGCGTGATTTTTTCCCGGTGGACCAGACGCCCATGAGCCAGATGTGGGTGAAGCCGAGGTCGGCCCAATGTTGGAAGATCTCTGGGGGGATATTGGCGAGCGTGATTTTTTTGGAGGATTGGGTGCGGAGTTCGTTGAGCCAGCAGCGTGTGTTGATTTCGAGGATTAGGGGGTGGGGTGTGGTGTTCATGCGCTGGGGGTGGACAAGGCAATGTAACAGAGGATGGGGCAGGGGCAAGCGCGGGCCTCTGTGGGGGGCGGCCTGCGGGGAGAGGGGAGAGAGTGTGGGGTAGGGGGATTCTCGGCGTGACCTGTCTTCGCTCTATTCTCTCCTTTCTCCGGAGCGAAGCGTCAAGGGGTGGGCGGTATCAGGGTTCAGTGGATTTGGGGAGGGAGAGTTCCTGGGGCGGGTCGTTATTGATTTGGACGATGACTGAGGTGTCGCGGATTTCGAGGCATTTGAGTTGGATTTCTGTGGAGCCGAGGTGGGCGCGGGCGGTTTCGCCGGGGGCGAGAGTGGCGTCATTGACGAGGGCGAGGCGGCGGTTGCCGGAGCCGAGGATAGTGCGGAGGACGAGGTTGGTGGGGGCCTGTTTGGGGGCAGGGCCGGGGGGGATGATTTGTCGGGGGGCTGTGGGGGCGGGTTGGAGGTTGGGGTCGAGTTTGCGGATTTGGTCATCGTCGCCGGCGACGAGGTGGTCTTGTTCTCCGTAGCACATCCAATCGAGGACGCGGGTGAGGTCATAGATTTTGTAGGCTTGGAGGAGGGCATTGAACTGGCTGTCGTTGGTATGGATTTCCTCGATGCGTTGGACTTCGCGGGTTTCGCCGAGTTCCTGGAGGGCGAGGAGCGTGACGAGGTCGCAGAAGGACTCGACCGTGGAGGAGCGCATACGGCGTTTGGGGTTTACGTTTTGGGTGAGCCAGACATGGGTGATGCCGTGGATGGCGGAGGAGCGGATGCGGTCGGGGTTGAGGCCATTGAGGATGGCGAGCGTGAACTGGTGGTTGCCGGAATCGCGCTGGGTGATTTTGTAGCGGAGGGTGGGTTCGGAGCAGCGGGAGGGTTCTTCGGCTTCGGCTTCAGCGCGGAGGGTGAGGTCTTCGATGGCCCAGGTGACGGAACCGGCGGGTGGAGTGAAGTGACGGGCGAAGGGGCGTTCGATGCGGGCCATGGTTTGTCGACAGATCTTCTCGATTTCGAGCGAGCTGAAGACAGCGGTTTGGGCATCGCGATGGCAGTAGTGACGTCCGTCGGTGAGGGATTTGCGTCCATCCTTGGCGGGGATCCCGCAGAGGAAGCAGCGTTCGGGGATGGTGGCGCAGAGGGCGCAGATGATGCGTTCTTCGCGGGTGAGTCCGTCCGTGATGGTGCCTGTGGGTTGGCCTTCCTCGATGTAGCGGTTACAGACTGAGCAGAGGCCATCGGCGAGGGCGGGGATTTGGAGGAGGCTGAGGGTGAGGGCGAGGAGGAGTGGGGTGAGAGATTGCATGCTGGCGGCGGGAGGCACGGGGGGATGGTTATGATTGTGACCTAACACATCGGCATTTACTGGAGTTCCTTGATGGTTCGGACGGGGATGTCTTTGTGGTTTGGGTTGGAGAGTTCGGGCCATTGGGAGTGGTTCCACTGGTAGCCATATTCGGGGGTGAGTGGCCAGACGATGGGGGCGAGGCACATGACAGCGGCCTGGAAGCCTTGGAGTGTGGCGGGCAGGTTGCCGGTGTGGGCGGAGTTATCGGCTTCGTTTTCGATGACGAAGGGGCCGTTGAAGCCGACTTGCATGAGTGTGAGGAGGAATTCGCGCCAGTCCATGCTGTCGTTGCCGCCGAAGCCGGGGAGCATGGGTTCGTAGTGGTGTCGGTCCCATTCGTGGGCGGGTTGGGGGATGCCGGCTTTTTGGGCGAGTTCGGGTCGGACTGTTTGCATGGGGTACATCGCGCCCCAGTGGATGCGGCCGTTGGAGTTCAGATTGCGGGTGGCTTTGACGTGGACGTGTTTGATGCGGTGGATATCGGAAGCGCGGATGACGTCGCTGGGGTTGATATTCTGCCAGACGTCATGAGAGGGGTCGTAGGTTTCCCCGTGGGCTTGGCTGGGGATGAGGGTGTACATGAGTTTACGTGCGGCGAGGCAACCGGGGAGGTTGTTGTAGGTGGTGGGGGCGGTGGCGGGGCGCCAGCCTTCCATGGGGCAGTTTTCGTAAATCAGGGTTACGCCGAGGTCTTCGGCGTAGCGGATGATGGGGCTGAAGACGCGGACGTATTCATCGAGGTTTTTTTCGAAGCCGCGGTCCTGGATACCGAGGTCGTGGTTATAGCCGACGAAGGTTCCGACGTTGACCTGGTTTGCGTTGCCGCCGCAGAGGTGGGCTATGCGGATGAGTTTGAGCAGGTGGTTTTGGTTGTTGATGCGGTCCTCTTCCGGGCCGCCGATGAGGTTTTCGTAGGCGCCGACGGAGAAGCGGAGTCTTTGTTGCTGGCAGGTCTGGATGAGTTGTTGGGCTTGTTCAGGGCCGAAGTGGTCGTAATCGAGGTGGGTGGCGACGTGGTCGGTGCGGGTGCCGTCGCGGCGGAAGACGCACAGTTCCATGCCTTGAGCGCCGACCTTTTGGGTAGCGTTGATGACTTCGTTGAGAGTGAGTGACTTAAGGGCTGAGGTCATCAACCAGATGGGGTTATTCATGGTGCTGTGGTTTCCCTTGGTGGTTGTGGGTTTTGCTCTTGCTGGCAGAAAGAAGATCCGTCGCGAGAGAGGATGCGATCAAGTCTGGATTTTTTGGGGGGAGCACTGCGCGGTAGCGCGATGCGTGGGCAGGGGGGAAGTGGGTGGGGGGGACACGGACTGGCACGGACTGGCGGGCGGGCTTGAAGCGGGGGTGCTGCTGCTTGAGCAGCAGGTGGTGGGGGAGAGATCAGCCCGAGGGTGCAGGCTAGGACTTGATGCGGCGGAGGAACTGTTGGGCCCAGGAGCGGGCTTCGGCACGTTCCTGGGGCGAGCCGCCGATGATTTCGATGCGGCCACGCGGGGTGCGGACGATTTGGGCTTCACCGAAGGCGGCGATGACTCTGGGGCTAACGGCCGGGCCGTTGTATCGGTTGCGTCTCATGTTTTGACCGTGGGAAATTAAATAACTGCGAAGCTGTATTGGGCAAGTCTGACTCCATGCTGGCAGTGATGGGTTGCTTTCTTAGGACACGTGGGCCCGGTTACCGACGGGTTCGCGGCCGATGTGGCGTTTGTGTCTGGTGTCATCCACTGCATTACGGACAGTAAGGATGCCTTTTTTAAGTTGTGAGTCAATGTTCTGGGGGTGGCGTGCGTTTATTTTGCGGTTCGATTGCAGGCGATTTTTAGCTCGCATCCGCAACATGAGGTGATCAAGTGACGCGATGAACCCGGATGACCCGAAAGCGAAGTTTTGCGCCCACGTACTGCGCCGGAGGAGAAGCGTGGTGTCGATGGGGTTCACCCTGATCGAGTTGCTGGTGGTCATCGCGATCATCGCGATCCTGGCTGGGATGTTGTTGCCGGCGCTGGCCAAGGCGAAGGCGAAGGCGCATCGGATCGCGTGTTTGAACAACCTGCGCCAGATTGGATTGTTCATGCAATTTTACACGGAGGACAATCAGGACACATTTCCGGGACACAGGAATGAGGGGTTTGACACGACGGATGCGGGGATATCGCTGACGAACTGGTGGGGGAGGACGATTGTGGGTTATGGGGACACGGCGGCGAGCAACTATTTTAAGTGCCCGAGCATTAAGGGGCGCCGGTTTGACAACGGGGTTCAGTGGTCGTGGGAGTTTGACTGTCACAAAGTTGGCTATGGGATGAATGCGTTCTTTCTGGGGGTGCATCCGTATCCGGCGCATTCCGTGAGTGTGGCGGGGATCACCTTTGCGACTTCACCCAACTTCAAGCGTTCAGGGGTGATGTCGCCGTCGCAGAATGTCTGCGTGGGGGATGGGATGCCGAAGCCGGACGGGACATGGAGCAGCAGTTTGTGGTGGCCGACAGGAGGGATGCAGGATCGTCCGGGGACAAGCACCTTGGAGGGGATCGACAAGTCGAGACATGAGGGGAACGGGATCGTTGTGTTTAACGACGGGCATGCTGAAGCGCGGAAGAGTGAACAGATTAATCCACCAATGGATCCGATTTCGGCTCCGGGCCAGGACGGGTTGATTAACTCGCGGTATTGGGATCCGAAGTTGAGAGGCGGTGAGTTTTAGGCAGGAAGATTGAGGGTGGGGTTTGTGGTGCTGGATCTCCGGGGGGGACAGAAAGATTGGGAAGGCAGAAAGATGGTGCGGGGCGAAGAGTCTCAAGAATCCTGACTGCCGACTCGGGGTTTTGAAGCGAGCCAAGGGGGCAGGGGGTGGAACGGCCAGGTGCGGCCATTGAGTTGTCGTCCGATGCGGGTGGAGCGCACGAAGTAATGGTAGGTGAGGTAGAGGATGGGGAGGGCAATGCCGATGATGGCGGTGTATTTGAGGGTCCAGTGGACGGGCCAGTAGGCGACCCAGATTTGAAGGCTGACCACGAGGGGGAGGTGGGCGAGATAGACCCAGTAGGAGGAATCGGCGATGTAGCGCCAGGTGCGGCTTTCTTCCCGCACGTGGTGCAGGAAGAGGCCCAGGCAGCCGAGGGTGAATCCCCACATGGCGAAGGCGTAACAGGTCCAGAAGAGGGTGCGGAGGATTTCTGAGGGCAAGTGGTTGAGTCCGAGGACGCGGGTGCAGTCGGAGAACCACCAGGCGGCGCAGGTGGCGAGGGGGGCGATGGTGAGCCAGAGGTGGCGGTGCAGGGGGACGATTTGGAGGAGGTGCGAGTTGCGGTGAAGCCACCATCCAATGGAGAAGCAGAGTCCGTAGAGTGCGGTGGGGCCGGGTTCGGGGATGAGGGAGTTCATGGGGGTGTTGATGTTGTAACCGTCCATGAGGAGCAGAGCGGGGAGCGTGAGGGGGATGAGTGCCAGCCAGCCAAGGGGTGAATTGGCGGCTTTGGCGGTGAGTTGTTCCAGTTGAGCAAGCAGGGGGATTGGGGGCAGGAACCGCATGGCGAGGGAACGGAGGGAGCAGAAGAGGAGGTAGATGACGAGGAGTTGGTGGAGGAACCAGAGGTGGGTGAGGCTGAAGGTGTGCGTCCAGGCGCCGCCGAGGATGAAGCCCAGCCAGAGTTTCCACACGGGGAGGCTGCGGGCCTCCTCGGGGATTTGAATGAACGCGTAGTTGCCTGAGACTTGGGCGCCCTTGATCCAGATGGCGATGCAAAGGGGGTAAAGGATGAACCAACCGACTACGAGAGGGACAAGGATGCGTTGGATGCGGTTCAGCGTGAAGGAGTGGAGTCCGCGTTTGAGGATGACGAGTCGGGCGAAGAATCCCGCGAGCAGGAAGAAGGTCTCCATGCGGAACGAGTGACTCATGAAGCGGAGGAAGGCGAGGACGCGGTTGGCATCCGCGTCGATGATGGCCCAGGTCAGGTGGTGGGCTTCGAAGGATTCGGCGGCGTGGTAGAAGACACCGAGGAGAAGGGCGAATCCGCGGAGGGCGTCGAGTGCGTGGTAGCGGGGCATTCCTGGTCAGGAGAGGGGAGAGAGAGGAGAGGGGAGAGTGCTTGGGAGCAGCGGTTGCGCTATTTTGGCCATTGGCTAGCGATACACGAAGCGGCGTTGGTTGAGAAAGGGAAATTGTGGTGCAGACGGCTGGGGGGCTCCTTTCATCTCTGCTATCGGAGCACAACCTACTGGAAACCTCGGCGCT
>JBJOII010000053.1:0-25750 GCA_046047235.1 Verrucomicrobiota bacterium
GGTCTTCCCGCAAGGGGTGGGATGTGCTGCTGGAGGCCTATGTGCGTGAGTTTGGTCCGGAGGATGACGTTTGTTTGCATCTGCGGACTTATCTCTTCAGCACTCCGGACGGGGATCCGGTGGAGGAGATACAGCGTCGGATCGAGTCATTTCTGGCATCGGTTGGATTGGCGGACAAGCCGCGGCCCCGCATTCAGTTGATCCGGGACCAGGTTCCGGCGAAGCATTTGCCTTCGTTGTATCTGGCGGCGGATGCGCTGGTGGCTCCGAGTCGGGGTGAAGGATGGGGTCGGCCCCAGCATGAATCGATGCTGATGGGCGTTCCGGTGATTGGTACGGGTTGGAGTGGCAACACTGAGTTCATGACAGCGGACAACTCGTATCTGATCGATTACGAGCTGGTTGAGGCGCGTGGTTTGGAACCTGAGCTGCGTCATTATGAGGGGCATCGGTGGGCGAATCCCTCCGCCAAACACCTGCAGCGGTTGCTTCGCCACGTGTATGTTCATCCGGAGGAGGCGCGGTCGCGGGGCAAGGCTGCACGGGAGGATATGCTCAAGGGCTTCTCCCGGGAGCGAGTTGCAGACCTTGTGGAGCGCCGCCTAAGAGAGATCGAATCTGCCGTGGTCCAGGGGGATATCTCGGTGTTGCGGGATGCGCCACTTGCGGTTGGGGTTGATGAGGCTGGTGCTGCGCCTATTCGGGTGCGATGGGAGGGGAGTTTTGAAGACAATGGTAGTTTGTCCCAGGTCAACCGTGCCATGTCTCATGCGCTGCGGCAGAGGATGGACATCGAGTGTGAGACGGGTAAAGCAGGTGGGGTCCAGCCGTCTGTCAAAGTTACGGTGCGTCATGCGTGGCCGCCGGACTGGTCGCGGCCTGTGCGGGGCAAGTTGGCGGTGATTCAACCGTGGGAATTTGGCATGCTTCCGCGCCAGTGGGTGGATGCAGCGAAGCAGGTGGATGAGTTCTGGGTGCCTTCCAACGTGGTGAAGGCCTGTTATGTCAGCAGCGGGATTCCTGAAGGCAAAGTCCATGTTGTGCCCAACGGGGTGGATACCCGGTTGTTCCACCCGGGGGCGGCGCAGTTTCCCTTGGCGACGTCCAAGCGGTTCAAGTTCCTGTTTGTTGGCGGGACCATACAGCGCAAAGGGCCGGATCTTTTGCTGGAGGCCTACCTGAAGCGATTTACTGCGGAGGACGATGTTTGTCTGGTGATCAAGGATTTTGGGGCGGGTGGTGTTTATCAAGGCAAGACCTTTAGTGAGGCCATCGAAGCCCTGCGGGCCAAGCCGGGTGTGCCGGAGATTCTTTACATGCCTGAAGAGCTGACTTCGCAGGAGATGGCGGGGCTGTATACGGCGTGTGATTGCCTGGTGCATGCGTATCGAGGTGAGGGTTTTGGTCTGCCGGTCCTGGAAGCCATGGCCTGTGGTCTTCCGGTGATCGTGACTGCGGGTGGGGCGGCGGATGATTTCACTCCTGAGGATCTGGTATACAAGGTCGCTGCGGAGAAGCGGTTTATCGGTAGGGAAGTGGATGGGATCGCGCTTTGCGGGGAGGGGTGGTTGCTGGAGCCTTCAGTGAAGGTGTTGGGTGAACGGATGAAAGAGGTTTATGCCAGTCCGGCTGCTGCGTTTGAGCGTGGTCGCAAGGCTGCGGAATATGTCCGGGCTGAATGGAAGTGGTCGGACGCTGCGGTGGTGGCTGCGGAGCGGATAGGCCAGCTGGCCGCTTCAAAGTCCCTGGGTTTGGATTCGGATGATCAGCTGGAGGGGGCCCGTTTGCCGTTGGCGGCAAGGGTTGGCAGTTTGGCGGAGGCTAGGGGGCAGCTTTCGCAGGGCAAAGTGTCCTCCGCCTGGGCATCAGCTTGCGAGCTGTTGCAACGGCGTCCCTATCATCCTGAAGCGTGGTTGATGTTGGGCGGCATGGCGCAGGATGCGGGTGCAGTTTCAGTGGCGAAAAAGTGCGCCAAGGAGGCTGTTTCCCTGGCGCCGGGATTGAAGGCGGCGAAGAAGTTCACGCGCAGCATTTCCGGGCGGGAGAAGAAGGCCCCGGAGTGGATGCGGGTGCCGGAGGTTAGCGTCGCGGACAAGCCGCGGTTGAGCGTTTGTTTAATCACGCGGAACGAGGAGAAGTTTCTGGCGCAGTGTCTTGAGAGTGTGAAGGGTTTGGCGTGGCAGTTGATTGTGGTGGACACGGGTTCGACTGATCGGACCCTTGAGATTGCGCAGGAGCACGGGGCTGAAGTGTCGACCTTTGAGTGGTGTGATGATTTTGCGGCGGCGCGCAATGCGGCGTTGGAACGGGCCCGGGGCGACTGGGTTCTGGTATTGGATGCGGATGAAGAACTGAGTGATGACGGCCGGAGAACGATCCTGGATGAACTGAGGAGTGCCCGTGCGATGGCGTATCGTCTTCCGATCGTGAACCATGGTGACGAAGCAGCCGGCCGGGCGTTTGTTCCGCGTTTGTTCCGGAATGCTCCAGGGATCCATTTCACCGGTCGCATTCACGAGCATTGTTTTACGAGTGTGGATGCCCTTTGCCATGCCTGGGGTTTGGAGAACCGGATGGGGAAGAGTCTGCTGGTGCATTACGGATACGATCCCGAGGTTGTTGCCGAGCGGGGCAAGGCCGAGCGCAATCTGCGTTTACTGCGGATGGCGGTGGAGGATACGCCGGGAGATCCGAACCTCCGGATGAATCTCGGGTTGGAGCTTTGTCAGGCGGGGCAGGGTGTTGACGGTTTGCGTGAATACCGCGAAGCAATCCGGCTGACCGAAGCCCTTCCTGCCAATTCAGTCATGCCGGAGTTTCGTGAATGTCTCTTGTCGCGTGCCGCCATGGCGTTCGCTTCCGAGGGCGAATATGCGGAGGCCCTTTCGCTGAGAAATTCGCCATTGTTGAAGCAGGGGAGGCTCAACCCCACGGTGCATTATGCGTTTGGTCTGGCGCTATCGCGGCTGGGTCGGCACGGGAAGGCCGTGGAGGAGCTGCGGCTTTGTGTTGAGCGGCGTGGTCAGCCCAGCCTGTTCCCTGCGCTGAAAATTGTGAACACGGCTGCGCCGGATCTGACTCTCGCGCTGGCGTTGGCGCAGGCGGAGGAATTTGCCGAAGCCGAAAAGGTCCTCCGATCACTGCTCAGCCGTGATGCAGGGAACCGCAAGGCAGCACTCCAACTGGCCAACGTGCTCTGGAAGCAAGGTCAGGCGGTCCCGGCTCTGGAGCTATTGCATGGTTTAGTCACGCAACAGGCGGATCTCGTTGATGCCTGGGCGCTGGGCGGGCGCATTGCACTGAGTCAACCGGACTACCTCGACTTCGCGATGGATTGGACGGGGGAGAGCGTCAAGTATTGCCAGCAGAGCGCAGAGCTTAACCTGCAGCGGGCGGAGGCGCTCCTGTTGAAGGGTGACGTTGCTTCGGCCCTGCCCGTCTGGAGTTCCATCGCGGAAGAGGGGAACCCCAGCCACCGGGCGGCTCAGATCATCTGTGAGCTGGCTACCGGTGCGCAGCCTGACCATCATCTCAACGGCCAAACGCCGATCGTCTCGCAGCACTTCCTTCTTTGGTATCGGCGTCTCGTTCAATATCAGGCGACCGGGCCATTGAATCAGGTGAACGGTCGCCTGGATGTGTTGAAGCAAGTGTTGCCCCCGGCTGGGGAAGTCTTGGAATCGGCGATGGCAGAGGCGGTCAGCTAGTCCTCAGGCCGAGGCCCTGCTCAAATCTGTAAAGTGCGTCGGCGGACTTTACAGCCCTGCAACATGCGTTGGGTCAGCAAGATACTGGTTCCTCGCTATTTTCAGTGGAATCAGAACTGGGGCAGGCGGAGTTTGCCGGCGACGAAGTAGGGGATGGCGATCAGATGGGCGGTTGAACGGTAGCCGCGCGCCTTCCGTTTGGTGGCGCTGAACACGCTGTTGAGCCCTTCCATGAACGCGTTGGTCAGCCCCCATTTCCAGTGCGCCAGGATGCCGGCCAGATGATCCTCGACCAACTCGGCCACCTTCACCATGGAGCGCATCAGGTTCCTGGGCTGCCACCGCGCCACCCAACGCACCCACCGACACCATACCCGAAATCGCTGCCGCGCCTCCATGGCGGTGGCACTGCGATAAATGTCCTGCAACACCAATCGCATCTGGTACGCCTTGGCCGTGCGCAGACTTTTCTGATCGATCTTCGCCAGCCGGGCTTGTTCCTTCTGCGTCAAGTCCTCCGGGTTCTTGCGCCACAACCACCGGCTCTGGCGCAGTGCTTCCCACACGCCCGTACCACCCAGACGCACTTCGGCCCGACGCACCTCATCGACGGCCTTGTTCGCGTTGGCAATCACATGAAACTTGTCGAAAACCACCTGGGCATTGCGGCAGGTTTCCCCCACACCCTTGGTGTAGGCGGCGCTCATGTCCTGGCTCACCTGCGTGATGGCGTGCCGGTGGCCATTGTGCGCTTCCAGTGCCGCCACAAAGCTGTGCCAGACCTGATGATCCTTGCCCTCGGTGGCAAAGATCACCCGCTTGTGGACCAGATCGGCGAACACGCTGATATACTCCTGGCCCTTGCGCACGCTCATCTCGTCCACCCCCACACAACACACCTGGCTGAAGTCCGCCTCCGCATAGGCGGCATCCACCTGCCGAAAGAGCATCCGCCACAGCCGCGTGTCCGTCTCGCCCACCACCTCGGCCACCTTCCTCATGGGCATCTCGCGCATCAGCAACAGCGCAAAGGCTTCAAACTCCTTGGTGAAGTGCGTGCTCAATCCCTCCCATGGCGGGCGCACCCGGAACACATGACCACATTGCCGGCATTTGCCCCGGGGCAACCGGCAGGTGATTTCACACCGATGCTCAAAGACGTTGAGATGCCGCCAGGTCAACGTCTCGGTGTGGTCGTAACAAAACACAGGCCCCGTGTCCCGGGGACAACAGACCATGTCCCAGAGTCGCGCTGTCTCGCCGATCTCCAAAAAGACCGTTCCACTGTCCCGCTCAAAACGACTCCCAGTAACTTCCCAGTTCAGGCCCAATCCCAGCAGTTCATGAAACAGTTTCTCCGGTGTCATCCCTGCAGGCTATCCACACCCCAAACCCTTTCCACTGAAAATAGCGAGGAACCCAAAAAGTCTTTCCGGTCAACGTCCGTTCAAGGACTTGCGTGTTGCTGTGTCCGGAGGATTTGTCGAGCGGATAAATGTCTCCCGTGGTCCGCAGGTTCAAGCTCCCGAGGAGTGAGCAGTTCGTTTAAACCGGATGTACGCGGGAGGCTTCATCCGCCTGAGTGAGCTGGTAGAGTCGAATCAGAATTGCAGCGCTGATCAATGCGGGGAGTTCGCGACATTTCGCATGAGCGGAGTAGGTTGGTCTGGTGCCTGAGGGTCGCCCCTTGTAAAGCCCCGATGTTGCAGCAGACTGGACTGCGTAGTTCGGACATACGGTAGCCCTACTCTCTCTGGGGCTGTCGTCCGGACCGGAGTGTAAGAGTGAAGACTCGCCTATCCAATACTTCCCGGAGCCCGGAGACGCTGTCGATACGCGCGCGCTATTGCAGGTTCTGTTTAGTCGGGGCTACGGGTGTTTTCGTCGACATGCTTATACTTGGAGTTCTCTCGTCGTTGGTAACGATGGATGGGAATCTCAGCTTGGCCAAGGGCGTGGCTGCCGAGGCTGCAATCATCAACAACTATATCTGGAACAACCTGTGGACCTTTCGCGGGCCTACAGAAGGCGGGTGGAGCCGCTGGATTACCGGGCTTTGGAGGTTCAACATGATCTGCCTGGCCGGAGTCTTATGGAGTATTCTTCTCATCAATCTTGGTGTTAAGGCGCTCCAGTGGAACCTTTTTCTGGTGAATGCACTGGTGATCCTGCTGGTGAGCATCTGGAACTTCTGGCTCAGCGACAGGTACGGATGGGGACGGTCGAAGCGGTAGTGGAGTTTGGTCAAGGCGGCGTCGCTTCTGGCCTAAGCCTTCTGTTGCATCACATAGGCTGGACATCTCAGTTCATTCACCCTACCTAGAGATCTTCGTGAACCAAGCGTCCGGAACCCGCACGCAATAGACGAAGATCCAAATGATCTGGCTGGCCAAGCAACAGCTGAAATCGAAATCGAGCAAGACACGCCTGCAAGCGGTATCGCGCTTGCGCAAGGGGGGCGCGGACTCGGTGGTGCCTTTGCTGGTCAATGTGTTACGGACGGATGAGGAGGCGGTGGTGCGGGCGGAGGCGGCCCGGGCGTTGGGGGAGCATCCAGGGCAGGAGAGCCTGGCGGCTTTGGGAGTAGCGTTGATGGATCACGCACCGGAGGTGCGTTACGCGAGTGTGGAGGCTTTGCGGGCGCTGGGGGATTCCGGGGCGGTGTCGATGCTGGAGCCGGTTTTGGCCACGCCGGATCCTGAGTTGCGTGCGCGGGTGGCGCAGACCCTTTATCAGTTGGGATGGCAGGCGCCGGACCAGCAGACTGAGGCGGTTTATCTTGTGGCGAGGGGTGAACTGGATCGTGCGGCTATCCTAGGCAAGGCGGCGGTGGTGCCGCTGTCTGAGATGCTGAAGAACGCGGCTTACCAGCATCGGGTGGTGGCAGTGAATCGGTTGGCGGAGATTGGCGACGAGAGTGTGGTTAAGCCTTTGCTGTCGGTGTTGAACGACCGGGAAGCGATCGTGCGAACGGCGGTGGCGGGTGCCTTGGGTCAGATGAGAGTCAAGGAGGCCGTGCGGCATGTGCTGGGGTTGTTGCGTGATCGCGAGGCGAACGTGCGCGTGGCCGCGGCGGGTGCGCTGGGATTGATTGAAGATCCGCAGGCGGTGGACAACCTGGTGATTGCCTTGAACGACAAGCACTGGGAGGTCCGGGCCGCTGCGGTGGAAGCTCTGGGGCGGTTGCGGGATGCGCGGTCGATACCGGCGATGTGCGAGGCGTTGCGCGACAAGGATCGTGAGGTGCGGGAGCAGGCCTGTGAGGCCTTGGGTGTGATGGGGAGGAGCGAGGCAGCCCCGGCATTGGTTCTGGCCATGCTGGATTCACAGAGAGTGGTGCGGTATGCCGCCGCGCGTTCGTTGCAACGGGTTGATCCTTACTGGGAACGATTGTCCGGGGTCCAGGCAGCGCTGGAAGAAGTGCGACGGCATGATGAGGATCCCGACTACGGGATTCGGCAGGCTGCTCAGGACATCCTGCGGCGGTGCAGTGGAGCGCGCGGTGAAAGTCATACCACGGTGACCACGGCCCGGCGCAAGCGGAGCACGGCCAATGAAATTCTCACTGGGTTGCTGGCTGACAAGGATGCTGCGGTACGGCAGGCGGCGTTGGAGTGTCTGGCCGATCATCCTGAACGGCCCAAGGGCGCGTGGTGGGCTCCGCTGGTGGAGGATGCTGATGAGAGCGTGCGGGCTTCGGCCAACCGGGTGGCCAGTGGTCTGAAACCTACAGAGGGGGCAATGTGATGACTGAAGCTGCCAAGCCCAAGCGGGTGCTGTTCGTGGATGATGATCCGTCCTTTCTGGATCTGGTGAGCCGGTTCATGACCTCCCTGAGCGAGGGAGGCTGGCATGTGCTGGTGGCTGAGAGCGTGAGTGAGGCGCTGGGTTATCTCAAGGAGGGCGTTGTCGATCTGGTGGCGATTGATGTCCAGATGCCCGTCGTGGATGGACTGCAGTTTCTGGGGTTGTTGAACCGTAGGTATCCGGATCTGACGAAGGTAGTGCTGACCGGTTTTACGACAGAGGCGTATCGGGCGGCGTGCCTGAGCAATGGCGCTGAGCTGTTTTTGCAGAAGCCGATGACCATGCAGGAGCACAAGGGGCTGTATGACGCATTGCAGCAGGTGATGGCGTTGCGGTCTGAGGATGGATTTCGCGGGGTGCTGCGCCGGGTGGGGTTGCCGGATGTCATTCAGATGGAGTGTTTGAGTGCGAGTTCTGCGGTGCTGGAGGTGACGACGGCGGGCGGGGTGGGTCAGATTTATTTGGCAGAGGGTGCGATTGTGCATGCGCGGATCGGGGATCGCGCGGGGGAGGAGGCGTTTCATTTTTTGCTGGGGCTGCGTGGCGGGGAGTTTCGGGTGGAGAGTTTTCGTGAGCCGGAGCAGCGGACGATTGATGCCCCTTGGGAGTTTCTGCTCATGGAGGCTGCGCGCAAACGGGATGAGGGTGCCATGCCTGAGGGGGAGGCGATCACCGAGGAAGATGCAAGGTTGATGCCCGGGATGGCTGACGTGGAGCAGCCGTTTGGTGACGTGGCTGCTGCCACCGTGGAGCAGGCGGAGGGGCTGCTACGACGCATTGAAGAAGTGCTGGTGTGCAGCAGTGAGGGGGAGGTTCTGCGGGGCTGGAAGGTGCAGAGTCCGGAGCGCTGGGTGAATTTTGTGGAGTTCCTTTCCCAGAAGGCTCGGTCCATTGGACGCGGGTTGCCCTTGGGGGCGCTGGAACGTTTTGAGGCTGCGGGCGAGGATGAGCGTCTGCTGGCGTTGCTGAGGGAGGATCATGCCGTGCTGATCCGTTGCCGGGAGGAGGCGGGTTGAGATGAGTGAGGTGGTCCGACAATGGCTGGCGAGTCTGGAAGGGCATCCCTCCTGCATGGCGTGTGCCGTGCGGTTGCCCCGGCAAGCCGCGATGGTGCGCTCGTGGGATGGGGCCATTCAGGAGGCAGCCCTCGATCACGCCGCCCGCTCCGTGGTGGATGTGTTCCAGATCCTGAAGCTGCACCGGCTGCCGTCACAATACCTGCAATGGACCTTCGCCAGTGGCAACCTGCACGCGTTGTGTCGGGGGGATGAATGGGCGCTGCTGGTGGTGTCCCGGAAGGAAGCACCGCTGCCGGAGGATTACCTGCAGGAGTTGGCTGCTGCGTTCCTGCAACTTGGGGCGTGAACAGCCAGGGCCGGGAAGCAGTGCGGCGAACCCACTGACGCACTGGGCTACTGGCCTGCTGGTGCACTCGGTGTTTCCAGTGGGACAGGGAGAGTGAGTCTGGGGTAGAGGAAGTGGAGCCAGAGCTGGGATACGGGTCGACGGTAGATACGTCTGAGTGCGCTGGCGTAGAGCTGCAATTGCGGGGTGTATTCGCGTGCTCGCTCGGCGGCGGCGTCTGCGTCCACGTGATCGGTTTTGAAGTCGATGATCCAGATCGTATCGGGAAGGATGATGGCGAGATCGACTACACCTTGGACCACGATGAACTCGTCCGGGGCGAGGTTGGGGGTGGTGGGGATACCAAGTTGGGCGAGTTCGTTGGGGTTGAAGCGGCTGGTGAAGGGGAGTTCGCGGTGGGCGTAGGCGTGGTTTTGCTGGATGGCGGTTCCCAGTTCTGAGCGCCAGAACGAGTAGATGGATTCGAGGTCGAGCACCGCTTTTTCCCGGGGGGTGAAGGTGCCTTGTTCGACGAGGTTTTCGACCAGGAGGAGGAGTGTGCCCTGGGTGAGGGGTTCGTTCAGGGGGATGGCTTCCATGACGCGGTGGTGGAGGGTGCCCCGCTGGGCGGCGTTGATTTCTCCGTCGGTGTCGGACTGCTCGGTGGCGCGTGGCAGGAAGAGGATGCGGCTTTCGTCTTCCGCCTCCTTTCGGGCCTTTTTGCGGAGGCTGGACACCGAGGCCTTGGCGGCTTCGAGCGTGCTGGGGCCGTAGGTGTAAGGTGTGTGGATGCGTTCCCGTGCCAGGGCCAGCGCGGCTTCGGTCAGGGGGGATTCGGGTGCTGCGTCGTTGGTTGTCGTGTCGGGTGTCGCTGCCACCGCGTCCGTGTCCATGGTAGCGATAGCTGTGGTGTCGTCGTCCTGCCGGAGGACCAGCGATGACCAGAGGCCGTCGGCGGACTGGAGAGTTCCGGAGGAGAGGTTGCCGATGCGGTGGGTCCACCAGGGGCCGACCCAGCCCAGCCAGGAGTTGGTATTGATGAGTTGGGCTACGGAAGGTTGCGAGTCGCTGTCCGGCCAGTTTTCATCGACGTCCTTGGGGGTGGCGGTGCCGGAGAGCAGGAGGCGTTCTTTGGCTCGGGTGCAGGCCACGTAGAGCAGGCGGAGTTCTTCGCCAAGTGCTTCGCGGCGTTGTCGTTCGGCGGCGAGCCAATGGGGCAGGCTGGGGTAGGGAGGGGTGCCATTGGGTGGCTGTACTACGGGGCAGGCGCCGTAGTCTTCATCCAGGATGATGTGTTCCTTGAGGTCGCCGAAGTTGATGGATTTGCCGAGGTCGGCGAGGACGACGATGGGGAACTCGAGGCCTTTGCTTTGGTGGACGCTGAGGAGGCGCACGGCATTGGTGGGGGCGGCGGCGGGTGCATCGGGTTCCTTGCTGGCGGACTGTTGGGCATCCACATAGCGCAGGAAGCGGGTGAGGCCCTGGCGTTGGAACTGGTCGAACTGGCGGGAGAGGGAGAGGAATCGCCGTAGGTTGGCGAGGGCTTGGGAGGGGTTGGGGGTAGTGGCGAGCCAGGCTTCGTAGCCGGTATCCTCGAGCACGGATTCGAGGCATTCCGAAAGGGACGCCGTGCGGCTGAGGGTGCGCCAGGCATCGTAAGCGGCGAGGAAGCTGCGGGACTGGGCGACTGCGCTGGTCTCGGGCGGGCCATTGCGGCTGAAGCGTCGGAGAGCGACCCACAATGGGCCATGGCGGTGGTGGATGCGCAGCTGTGCCAGTTCATCGAGCGTGAAGCCGGCCAGTGGGGAGCGCAGCACCCCGAGCAGCGGCAGGTCCTGGTGCGGGTTGTCCAGGATGCGCAGCAAGTTGAGCAGGTCTGCCACCTCGATGGCGTCGTAGAAACCGCTGCGTCCGATTTCGAGCGGGACATCTTCCTGGGCAAAGATGCGTGCGTAGATTTCGGCCCGCGTTTTGGGTGAGCGCAACAGGATGGCGATATCGCGATACGAGGCGGGCTTGGTCTTGCCCTCTGCACCATCACGGATTTGGAGTCCGTCCTGGATCCAGGTCCGGATCTGTCGGGCGATGTGGCGGACTTCGCGGTCGGGGCGGCTTTCGTCCTCGGGCGAGGTATTCCTGCGGTTGGAAACCTGGAGGTGCAGTTCTACGGTAGGATGGTCTTTGGACCAGCCTTCCGGTGCGCCGGGCTGGAGATACTGTTGCCGGGTGTAGCGCAGGCCGCCGAGGTCACGATGCATCAACGGCGAGAACAGCTGGTTAACGAAGTCGAGGATGGACGGGTGGCTGCGGAAGTTGGAGGTGAGCGAGAGGGATTGGCCATCGGTGTCGGGCCCCTGCCAACGGTCGGCGTATTCCTGAAAGATACGGGGATCGGCCAGTCGGAAGCGGTAGATGCTCTGTTTGACGTCGCCGACGAGGAAGCGGTTGGCGTGTTCGCCGGTGCGGCCTACGGCGCGGATGATGGTGTCCTGGGCGGCGTTGATGTCCTGGTATTCATCCACGAGGATTTCGTCGAGCTGTTCCTGCCAATTGTGGGCCAGCGTGGTGGGGGATTGGGAGCTGCGGTCCCAGAGGAGTTCCAGGGCGAATTGTTCGAGGTCGCTGAAGTCCAATCCGCCGAGTTCGCGTTTGGCGAGGGCGTAGCGGCGGGAGAATTCGCGGGCCAGCGCAAGCAGGGTGAGCAGGCTTTGTCGGGTCCATTCCCAGTCCTGAGCCAGAGGGTCGTCTTCTTCGTTTTCGGGGACTTGGGTATGGAGGAAGGTGGCGCCATCAAGGAACCGCTTGAGTGGCGGGCGCATCTTTGTTTTGGGACAGAGTTTGCGGTCCCATGAGTTGTCGAGCGCCACGATGGCTTGGAGGGTCTTGGTGACGGTTTCGAGATTGAGGTCAAGGTGCAGGTTATCCAGGGCGGCGGCGCATTCGGCTGCCTTGGGGTTATGGGGTGCGAGGTGGCGGAGTTCTTCGAGCCAGAGGTTTCGCCATTGGGCGAAGCCGGTGATGAGCCATTGGCGCCACTGGGTGGGCTCGGGGCTGCTAAGGGCAGTGGTTTGTTGGTCGAACCAGCCTTCCGGATCGGGGAGAGCCTGGCTGGAGTGGTAGAGGCCCAGGGCGAGTTGCGCCATGCGCGTGGTGCGGCCCTGGCCGATAGTCATGACCCATTCCTGCGTGGCGCGGTCGATGTCGGTTTCCCCGAGGAGTCGTTCTTCCAGCAGGGTGTCGAGGGTTTCCTGTCGGGCGAGGGCGGCCTGGTCTTCGGCGAGGATGGAGAATTCGGGGTCGAGGCCCAGTTGATGGAAGTGGTCACGGATGAGTTTGAGGCAGAAGCTATGGAGGGTGGAGATGTGGGCGGTCTCGAGCAGGGCGAGTTGTTCGATCCAGCGGGGGTTTTCGGGTTCCTCGAGGGTGCGGGTTTCGAGGGCCTGACGGAGCCGGTGCCGCATTTCTGCGGCGGCGGCCTCGGTGAAGGTGACCATCAGGAGCCGCTCGAGTGAGAGCGGGTGATCGGGATCCTGCAGCCGCTTGATGACACGGTTGATGAGCGTGGTGGTCTTGCCGGTGCCGGCACCGGCCATCACCAGTATGTTGCCCCGGGCATCAATGGCGGCTTGTTGTTCCGGAGTCGGCCCCGGCTTGGAGGTTTTATCCGGTGTGCTCATGCGTCGTTGGAGTCTTCGTCTGTGGTCTCGGTGAGGATGCGGTAGCTGTGGGACCAGGGGTCGATGCGGCAGATGGCCTGGTAATCACAGCGGTCACAGGCCTTGGTGCTTCCTTTGCGATAGGGATCGACCCGGGTATCCCCGGAGAGGATGCCGCGGCCGATGGTTTTGAGCTGGTCCTCGACGGAATCCAGCAGCTTGAGGAATTCCCCGGGCTGCATGGCTTCGATGGAATTGGCGTAGAGGGTGCCGTCGTTCTTGAATCTGTAATTGAACTGTCCGCTGGGGTTGTTGGGTTGTCCGGAGTCGAGTGCTGGCAGCAGGTCAAGGCGGTAACGGCCGAGGTGCTGGTAGGCTTTGCCTGCTTTGCCGGAGGCGTTGGCTGAGGCGGTGCGGTGCTCCTCCCTGGCGGGGCGGTTACGGAGGGTGATGTAGAACACGCCGCCCGGTTCCAGTGCGGAGTGTCCGAGTTCTCGGCTGATCTCGGGATGGCTGCGGATGGTGGCGAGGTAGGCGGCAAGCTGAAGCTGGATGCCGTTCTGCATGAGGATGGGCTGGAGTTTCTGTGCGCCGGACTTGTAATCGATCACCACGGCGTGGGCTTTGCCTCCTGGCTCGATTTGCCCGATGTCGATCCGGTCGATTATACCGCGGAAGACCAGTTCCTGTTCCTCGTTGAGTTTGAGCACCCAGCCGGGGATGGCGTTGTCTCCGAGACCGAAGCCCAGCTCCACTGCGGCGGGATCGAGGGAGTAGGTGGTCATCCAGAGCAGGGTGGCTTCCACGAAATCCTGCAGGTTTCGGGTCAGGGCCCGGGCGGCGTAGGCTGCGGTGGGGTCTTTCTCGAACAGCCCTTCACGGAAGCCGGCAATCTTGGCATCGGCGATCCGCTGGATACGTTCCCGTCCCTCGGTGGGCGCCACGTCCCGCCAGCGTTTGCCTTCACTGGCGAGTTCCTGGTGAAACTGTGCGAGGATTTCGTGCTGCAGCGTGCCTTCCTCGCGGAAGTCAGCCACGAAGAGTTTCCGTTCCTTGGCACGCAGGCCCTGGGAGACGAAGTAACGGAAGGGACATTGGGCGAAGCGTTCGAGTGCACTGACGGAAGTCTGCAGCGAGCTGCGGTAGAGTTCACCGGCGACCTCCTGTCGCAGCACCGGGGTGTCGTCGTAGTGGGCGAGGTGTTCCAATTGGCACCGGCCTTCACCTGCGGGGCAGGTGGTGGAGAGCAGGGTTTCTGCCAGCGGCGCCTTTGTGCGCATGGCGGCGAGGGTGGTGGCCCGGAGTTCGCAGGCGTGCTGGGCGTTGCCGGGCGTCGGCTCGGAGTAGCTTTCAGATTCCAGCGCGGGGAAGAGCCGTTTCAGGACGCTAATGAAGGGGGAGGCTTGCTGGAGGCGGTCGTCGGTATCCCGTTCACTCCAGGTGAGCACCAGGTGTTCGCTGGGTCGGGTAAAGGCGACGTAACCAAAATACCGTTCATGGGCGATCTGGAGTCTGGAGTCGGTGCCGAACCGGGTGCCCAGCGATTCCAGCTCGCGATGGTCGGCTTCCGTCAGGAGTCCGGGATGGCTGGGGGGCGCCGGGAAGACGCCTTCCTGCAATCCCAGCACAACGAGCAATTTAAGGTCCGGGTTGCGGGACCGGTCGACTGCCCCGACCAACACCTGATCCAGGCAGGTGGGGATGGCCCCGGCGGTGAGTCCCGACAGGCCGGCTTCCACGACGGGCAGCCATTCGGTCAGGGCCATGGTTTGGGCTTCGAAGGCCATGGCGAGGTTGTCGGCCCAGTTCTGCACCTGTTCCCAAACGGACTGGTGCATGGCCGGGAATCGGGAGTTGGGCGCGGCCTGCTCAGCCCAGGCCTCGAGTTGACCCGCGACATCCAGCGCTTCCCAGAAGGTCATCAGGCTTCGACTGAGCAGCTCGCCGGACGGGTGGGAATCGCCCCTCGGGCCCAAGAGGTCTTTCCGCAACTGCTGCAGGGGCGCCAGAACGCGTTGCCGTACGCTCTCCAGGTGGCGCACACGCTGTGGTTCCTCTGGTATTGCGAGCGGGTGATGCCAGGTTTCACCTTCCCAACCCCGGGCCAGGGCCTCGGTCTCCAGTAAGTCGACTTCCTCACTCCCTGCCGGGAGTAGTCCGGTTTTCAGTGCGCCAAACCAATCCTCGTGCCGCCAATGGAAAGCCACCACACGCAACCCATAGCGGGTCAGCTCCGCCAGGGGGTGATGGGCCACGGACTCGCGTTGGTCGAGGAAGAACGGGATCTCATAGCGTCGCAGCACTCGTTGAAGCGCGGCATGGTGGGTTTCCAGCGAGCGCACCAGGATGGCGGTTTCGTGCAGACGGCCCCCGTTGCGGATATGACGGAGGATCTCATGCGCGGCTACGACCACTTCGGCTTCGGGATGCGGGCATTGCACCAGACGGACGGGTAGGGGAGTGGCGATATCTTCCGATTGCGGGAAGGGCTTGGGCGTTGACCAATGCTGTTCCAGATGGGCCAGCGCCGGGGTTCGGGCGAAACGGGAATGAACCGATGCCGACGGCAGATGCTCGGCGGTTACCTTGAGGTTGGCGCGTTGGGCCAGCCGATGATAGAGCGAGTTATAGGTGCCTGCCACCAATGCCCAGGGGTGGAACCCCTCGCGCTGAATGGCCTCCGGTTGGTTGAAACAGAACGCCAGCGTGGACCGTTCGCAGTGCGGCAGCAGAGCCGTCAGGAAATCCTGCTCCTGCGGGGTCATTTCGGCAAAACCGTCCAACCACAGGGCCTCCAGCCGGGGGGCACGGTCTTCCGGCCACTTGCGGATTATTTCCGCCGCAGCGTCCATCAGGATATCCGAATCCTGCAGATCATGCTCTTTGAGCCACGCTTCGTAGTGCTCCAACAACAGTGCGCAATCACGCAGCTTCCCCGCCAAGGCTCCGTCCAGGCGCCCGGCCTGCTCGCGTAATCGACCGGCATCCAGGCGATACCGACGACAGTTCCTCAGGGTCAGGCTCAGTTGGCGGGCAAAACCAATCAGGCGGGCGGTGCTGCGAAATACCTCCAGCCGCTCATGTTCGCGGTTCAGTAGGGACCGCAATACCATGATGCGCCCCTCCTCGCTCAGTAACCGCAAGGGACTTCCCGCTTCCTCCAGGATCTCGGATGCCAAGCGGTCGGGCGACAACACCTGTAAACGGGTGAACCCCGGTACATCTGCATGCTTCAGTAGCTGGCGCTCAACCTGAAATGTCGCCTGCTTGGGGGTGAGAAAAAGCAGCGGCCTGCCCTCAGGATTCTCCCGTAACCGCACCCGAGCCTCCTCCAGACACCGCCACGTTTTGCCACTGCCAGCCGGTCCCAAGACGAAACACACATCCATGACGGCGAAGTCTGGGGTAAGGGCTCTGGGATGACAAGGGGCGAGGCGTCAGGGGGCATAGCGGTAAGCGGCAAGCGGCAAGCGGCAAGCGGCAAGGGGTAAGCGGCAAGGGGTAAGCGGCAAGGGGTAAGCGCAGAGCGCTGAGGGCGGAGGGCGGAGGGTTGTGCCGCGTGCGCGGCACGGGAGCTGGTAGCTAGTAGCTGGGAGCTGGGGGGTGGGCGTTTTGCGCGAGGCTCGGGGAGGGGCTAATGGATTTTGGTCGCACACTGGCTAGGGGCCTGTTGCGAACTCTGGTCTTCGATACCGATAGCGATCCCGATTTCGATTTCGATGGTGCGGGGCGTTCGAGGGAGCGAGAGCAATCGTCGGCCTAGCCTCTCTTCCCTCTCCTCTCTCCTGTCTTCCCCTGCGAAGCGCTTCGCGCTTCGCGGGCTGCAGCTGCTCGGGCGGATCTGTCAGGTTGGAAAGGTCGTGAGAAGGGAAGCCTGATCGTGGAGTGAAAAACTGTAACAACGTCGGAAAAGGTTACACACGTGTAAGAGGCTGATGGTCAGTGGGATATGGCGAAAATACCACAACATGCGTATGCGATATTTTACAAAAAGCGTAGTCGTGAGATGTTTGCCGCATAAAATGTAATCGATTGTATATCAAGAGGTTGCGAGACAAGTGAGAGTGTTTGTTGGTTGTGGCGCAGGATGTGCTAAGGCACGTCAAGTTCCCTGATGGGATTAGGGAGCTAACAACTCAGGACACAACAATATACTTAGGTATGCCGTTATGAAGAAAGACCTCTTGAGATGGTGCTTGATGGTCGCACTTGCAACTGGATTCGCCGGCGCATCCGCGCGGGCCGATTATGTTTACAACCTGGATTACTCCAACGCTTCCGAGCAGCAAGATCCGCAGATCATCATCCCTGCCGGCACCTTGAGTGGTAGCCTTACGGGCATTGCATATGATTTGTACATAAATAGCCCTGAGACCTTATCGTTTGTGTATGACCTCAAGGTGGCTTGGGGGGGTGCAGATCTTGTTACCGACCCCACTCGCGAATTCAGCCCCGGCGGTGAGGGTTCTGGCAGCGGGACATTTTCTCTCTCGTCGCCCATCGATGCATCCACATATGTTTTCTGGGTATATAACGGAGCGCCCGAGTGGGGCAGTGGTCCTTTCGTGGGCACCCTTACCTTCCTTGGTGTCACCGAGAGTGGGGGTTCTGGGGGCGGCACTTCTGTCCCTGACGGCGGCTCGACCATGGCTTTGATGGGGCTGGGGCTGCTGGGTCTTGGTGCGTTGCGGCGTCGCCGGGCCTAAGGCTGTACCACAGCGGACTTTTCATGAGGGCTCCTGCCGTTGGGCGGGGGCCCTTTGTTTTATTTGGGGGATCAGTCAGATCAGACCGATCGGACGGATCGGGAAGGTCGCAGAGCGGGGGTCGGGGGTCGGGGGTCGAGGGGTGGCGAGCAACGGCCAGAGCCTTGCAGCCGCTTGCGGGCGGGTGCGGGAGGGGAGTAGGGTGGCGGTCCGCTGAGGGCGGGAGAGATGAGTATGCAACCAGATGAGTTTCGGCGTTATGCGCGGCAGATGATCTTGCCGGAGATGGGGCAGGAGGGTCAGGAACGGCTCCGTTCCGCGAGCGTGTTGTGTGTGGGGGCGGGGGGGCTGGGTTCGCCGGTGGCGATGTATTTGGCGGCGGCCGGGGTGGGGCGCCTGGGGTTGGTGGAGTTTGACCGGGTCGATCTTTCCAACCTGCAGCGACAGGTTTTGCATGGAACGTCGGATGTGGGCCGTCTCAAGGTGGAATCGGCCCGGGAGACGTTGCGGGAGTTAAATCCGCACGTTCGGGTGGAGGTGCATCCGGCGAAGTTGACGGCTGCCAACGTGATGGAGTTGGTGCGGGCGTATGATCTGGTGGTGGATGGGACGGATAATTTCACGGCGCGGTATCTGGTGAACGATGCCTGTGTGCTATTGGCGAAGACCAACGTGTATGGGGCGGTGTTACGGTTTGAGGGGCAGGCTAGTGTGTTCGCTCCGCAAGAGGGGGGTCCTTGTTATCGCTGTTTGTTTCCTGAGCCGCCTCCGCCGGAGTTGGCGCCGAGCTGCGCTGAGGCGGGTGTGTTGGGTGTCGTGCCTGGCTTGATCGGCCTTCTGCAGGCGACCGAGACGCTGAAACAGGTTCTGGGGATTGGCGAGTCGTTGGTGGGGCGGCTCATGGTCTTCGACGCGTTGAGGACAAAATTCAGGGAGCTGTCGGTGCGGCGTGATCCGCAGTGCGCGGTCTGCGGTGAGACGCCGACGATTCGCCAACCGGTGGAGGTTGGTGCGAGTTGTGCCAGTGGAGTGTCGTTGGAGCCGGAGACTGGAACAGCCCCGGCGGAGGTCGGGGTGCAGGACATGCAGCGGGTTCTTCAGAATCCGGGAAGCGGGATAGTGGTGTTGGATGTGCGGGAGGTTCAGGAGCATCAGGTGGGTATGGTGGAAGGGATGAAGGCCTGTCCGCTGACCCAGTTGGAATCGTGGTTCAGGGAGCTGGATCCTGCGCTGCAATACTATGTCTGCTGTCGCAGCGGTATGCGGTCGCAAAGGGCTGTGGCGGAGCTGCGTCGGCGCGGGCTTTCCAAGGTGTGCAATGTGCGCGGGGGACTACAGCGCTGGGTGCAGGAGGTGGATCCCGGGTTCCCGCTGGTGTGAGGGCGCGAAGCGGTAAGCGGGAAGCGCGCTGAGGGCTGAGGGCTGAGGGCTGAGGGCAAAGCGGTAAGCGGTAAGCGGTAAGCGGTAAGCGGTAAGCGGTAAGGGCGGTGTGCTGGATTTGGCTTCGCCAAATCCTGTGCGTCAGTAGGTCGGTGCGTCTGTCCAGATAGGCGCCTCTGGTGAGGCGCGAAGCGCAGAGCGGTAAGGGCAGAGCGCAGAGCGGTAAGCGCGCAGGGCGTTCGCGGGACCATGAGCGACCGACGGCGTGTCCTCTCTTCTCTCTCCTGTCTCCCGAGCGAAGCGGAAGGGCGAGGTGAGGGGAGAGGGTGGAAGGAGTTTAGCCGCACAGTGGCGAGCGCCCGTTGCGAACACCGGTCTTCGATACCGATAGCGATCCCGATTTCGATTTCGATGGCGCGGGGATGTTCGTTGGACCAAGGAGGATTGACGGCGTGTCCTGTCTTCTCTTTTCACTCTGCTGTCTCCTGAGCGAAGCGTGCAGGGTTTCCTGATCGGACGGATCGGTCAGATCGGTCAGATCAGACGGATCTAAAGGATCACCCCCCTGGTGGTCACTTCACTACGAGTCGGGTGCTTTCGGAGTGGCTATTGAACTCGGGAGCATACATGCATTGGATCTCGGCGATGCCGGTTTGGTATTGGCCGCGGTGCTGGATGCGCGAGGCGTATTCGAAGACGTAGGTGCCTTTGGGCAGGTAATCGATGAAGAAGTGGCTGGCGGTATCGCGGGTGCTTTCGTAGTAGGCGAGGCCGTCCTGGTATTTGTAGGAGGAGAGCACGTTGACGGGTTCGGTGCCGCTGCCGCGCTGGTCCTTGAGGTGGACGAATTCCATGTCGCGATCGACGCGGAGTTCGATGCGGGTGAGGAGTTCATCGCCGACTGCGATGGCGCTTTTGACGGGGGTGAGCACGGGGCCTTGGGGTGAGTTGCGGCGGATGGAGACCGTTTTTCGCAGCGTGAGCGGGTTATTGGTGTGGGGGGTGACCCGGCTCATGTCTTCGAGGTATTGCCAGTGGATGCCGCCCCAGGCGATGCCGGGGTCGGATTTGCGGACGGTGATCTTGCCGAGATCCGCGGTGATTTCGGTGGGGGAGAACCGATGTTCATAGAAGCCGATTCCGGGCTCGGGACGGGCGGCGGGAGTGCCCTGGGGGCGGGTGGTTTGCCGGCCCGGGGTGAGGTTGAGGTTGCCGACCTGGACTTCGACGAGGTTGGTGGAAGCGAGCAGGTCCGAGCCGCGCAGCAGCAGGGCGTAGACGGCATCGGCCGTGGCCTTGGTGGTCTTCCAGTCTTGCGTCTGTTTCTGTTTCAGGAGCCAGACCTTGAGTTGTTCCACGGCGGTGGTGTCCTGAGCAATTTCATCGAAGGCCTCGATCATGAGCGCCTGGGTTTCGATCGGGGCCCGATACCACCACCAGCTGAGTTCTGTGTCGCGCCAGAAGCGGCCCATCTCGTCGTCCGTGACCGAGTATTCCTTGAGCGAGCGGAGGATGGCACGGGCGATGTCGAGGTTCTCCTGTCCGCCCCAGCGATGGAGAGCCAGCGCGATGTGGCCCTGGGTTTGGCGGTCGCCGGTTTTGACCCAGAACTTGCGGGCCTGCTGGAGGAAGAAATCATAGGCCAGACCATGGGCGATAGGGCGGTCCTTGAGGAAGAAGCTGCGTCCGTAGAGGTGCAGGGCGTCGATAGAGGAGGGAACGTAGTCTTCTGGGTTGTCGCGCTTCTGGATCTGGGTGAAGCGTTCATTGAGCCAGGCATCGAGCCGGGTCCAGGCCCGGTCCAGCGTGGAGGGGTCGTTCCGGACGCCGAGATGCTCGAGGCGACCGAATCCGGTGGCGACATAGAGCGTGATGTAATCGCTGCGCTGTCCGCCGGGGAACCAGGGCCAGGTGCCGTCGGGGAGCTGAAGATTGAACAGCTTGGCCAGGGTATCGGACTGCTCCTGCTTGAGGCGTGCGGCATCGAACAGGACGCCCACGTTGCGGCGGGCTTCTGATTCTTTCTGGGCGTTACGGAGCCATGGGGTTTCCTCGATGAGCAGGGACTTGAGGTCCTGGTTCTTTTGGAGCGGGCTGTCCAGCGTGGGGGTGTCACGCCATTGATCGAAAGTGCGGCGGATTTGGGGATTGGAGTTGGCGATATGGCTGGCGAGTGCGTTCGCATAATAGCGGTTGAAGGTTTGCTCGCTGCACTCGTGGGGGAACTCCATGAGATAGGGCAGGGCCATGACCGCATACCAGGAAGGGTTGGAGACCATCTGCACCGTAAGGCCCTGATGCTGGAGCGTGCGGGAGCGGTCGGACTGCAGCAGTTTCTCGAACTCGAACTCGCGGTTGCCCGGGCCGTTGATGGGCAGAGGCATGGATTCCGTCACGAAGATGCGACGTGAGAGGACGGGCAGGTAGCCTTCCTTGCCATCGGCCAGACTGCCTGACGCTGCGACCGCCTTGTAGGTGAGGAAGCTCGTGTTATCGGGAACGCTGAGACGCCAACTGAAGGAACGGGACTCGTGGGCGGGGAGGTCGAAGTCCTGTTCGGGCTGGCGATTGTCGAGTAAGCGGTCCACAGAGTTGCCGGTGAGGGTGTCCGTGAGATTGAGGCGGACGCGGCCTTGTTTGCGTTCAGCGGACTGGTTGGTGACCTTGACCGTGAATTCGAGCACATCGCCCTCGCGGAGAAAGCGGGGCGGGTTGGGCTGGACCATCAGATCTTTGGAAGTAATGGCGCTGGCTTCGATATATCCGGTGCGGAGCTCGCGGTCGTGGGCGAGGCCCATGAAACGCCAGGTGGTGAGCGCTTCCGGCATGGTGAAGGTGATCCGGATTACCCCGTTGGAGTTGGAGACCAGTTGGGGGAAGAACGCAGCGGTTTCCTGCAGGTTCTTGCGAACTGTGACTTGCTTCAGATCAGGCGCCGGATTCGGCACCCCAAGGGCAGTGGCATCGAAAGCCAATGCTCCCCCGGCGAGTGCTCCGTCGGCCATCTCCGCCATGCCTTCGGCCTCGGCGGTCAGCCCCGCAGCATTCTTGAACATGCGAGGCGCAGCCGCGGCTGGCATCGGCATGGATTCCCCGATGGCCAGGCTATCCACCATCATTCCGCGCGCCATCATGGTGCGGATGGGATACATGCTGGAGTTCGCCAACAGGGGGATGAAGTCCCGGTAGCGGATCGAGACGTCCACCCATTGGGGGGACCATGCGCCGTGCAGTTGTTGCAGGTTTCGCAGGGAGTTCTCAAAGGTTGCGAAGCGCGACGTGCGGTCCTGTCGGAATGCGCCGAGGGATTGCTGCCAGCGATGGGGCAGGTAGGCATCCAGCGAGGCGTCGTACAAGGTGGCCACCAGTTCGGCAAGGGCCGGTTCCCAATCGGGTTCTCCTGTGGTCCCGGCACGTTTGCGGACAACAGCCGTCCAGGTTTCCTTCTGGCCGGGCTCCAGCTTCGAGGTGAGGTGTTCCCAGGAGATGTCGAGGTCCTTGTTGCTCCAGGGCACGTTGACCTTGAAGGTTTGAGGGTAGGATCGGTTTTCGCGGACTTGAGTGATGTGGACATAGAAGCCGCCGCGCAGTTCCTCCGTGACCGGGAAAGTGGTCTGTTGCTGGGTGCGGTTCGGGCTGGTCCAGGTGCGTTGGAGGATCCTGCCCTGATGTTCGATCTCGATGCAGGCGCGTCCGCTGCCGTAGCCGGTGCCCCAGAGCAGGCTGAAGCGCCCGCCGGGTTCGACGGATGTCTCGGGCGTGAGAACGAACTGTGGCAGCGGGATTTCAAAGCGGGATGCCTGCGGATCTACGGCTCCCAGCGGCAGGATGGCCGTGACCTTCTCTCCGAAGCGGTCCCGGGTTTCGAGGAGGACACGATAGGCGCCTGTGCTGAGCGCGGTGCGGATCTCAACGATCCCGTTGGTGCTGGTCTTGAAGGGCATTTCGGTGAGCAGGTCACCCAGCTCCCACTTGCTGGTCGCAGAGGCGTCAGACGAGGGATCGGGTGTCCCTCCGCGGAAGGGCCTGCCATACAGCGATGGCGGTGATTGCAGCGAGGCGCGCTCGACTTGGGAAGGTGCCTTGAGCCGATAGATGCGCAGAGTTCCTTCCGCCGCTTGTGGGGTATCGTCGAGTGTCGTGGTGCGTATTTTCAGGATCGTCGGCTCGTCAGTCCTCACCCATGCCTTGGATTCGATGACGGCTTGGAGTGCGGTATAGCCCACCCGGACCTGCTGGCTGGAGGATCGCGTTTCTCCGGCGGAGTCTGTGATGTCGGCGTAGACGGTGAACTGAAAGACGGGTTCTCCGGCCGGATCTAGCGCCGGATCGGGTGTCGCTTCAAAAGCGATGGTAAACCGGCCCTGGACATCTGTCGTGGTTTCGCCGTGGGCGATTTCCTGCGAATTGCCCATCGGGAAGTAAGAGGACCGTGCCCATCCCCACCAGATCGGCCAGCGGACCTCGCGGACGACACGATAGGTGACCTTAGCATAGTCGACGGCTGCCCCGGTGTAGCTGGCGGCTTCGCCGGTGACTTCGATGGTTTCACCCAACTTGCCTTGGATCGTGGGTTTGGCCAGCTCCACTTTGAACTTGGGTCGTTTGTATTCCTCCACTGAAACCAAGCCTATTCCCCGCGGGCCGTCCTCCACCTGAATTATGCACCGTCCGGTCCCCGCTCCGGTGGGGGAAGTGAACTGGCCAAAGAACGAGCCGTTGGCACTCGAGGTCAACTGTTGCCGGCCCAGCTCGCGTCCGTTGGGATCCTTGAACACGACCGTCAGTTTCTGGTTCGGAACGACCTTGTAACTGTTGTTTTGCTGGTCGTTCAGGATGCACAGGCCCTTGAAGAAGATGGTTTGGTCCGGACGATAGATCGCACGGTCGGTGAAGAAGATGGTTGTCGGGATTGTTCGTCGGTTGGGGGCGCCATAGCGATTGGAATCCAGAAACTCGCTGGAGGCGATTTCGTGAAGCGTGCCGTCCATGCGATGCCTGGCGCGGAGGACGGTTGACCGGCGGTCCTGAGCCGTTTGGATGCGGAAGAGGCCATCCGCATCCGTCCGGGTCAGTGGGCCGTGAGGGACACGGTTCCCCGCCTTGTCGAGATACCAACCGACCACTTCAGCGCCTGCGATGGGTTCGCCCGTGACGGCGTGTATTACAAACCCCTCCAACGCGTTGCCCCGGCTGTCTGATCGGGTGACCAGGGCGAGGTCGCTCACCCAGAACGGAGTGAACAGCACCTGGTTGTTCTGGTCCGAAAACTCGGGATCAAAGCTGGCCACGAGAAAATAGTAGCCGGGCTCGAGCGTGGTCGGAGCCGGGACGTTCTCGACATGGGTGAGGAAGTCTGTCGTGGGCGGAAGAGCATGGTCCCAGGTGAGCGCGGGTTGCCGACGGAGCAACTCCTGCCTTTCCTCCTGTTTGCCCAGTTGCTCCGGACGGCTGTGTTCGCGCTGAAGAAACTCCTCCCAGGGCCAGGGCACAGCCCGGAAGTAGACACGGTTCACGTTCCGGTAGCCGACATCGATTGTGGGCCAAGGCTGGTTCCAGACCTCCTCGGTGTTGACGGTGACTTCAGGGGTCTCGATCTGGAGGATCAGGTTGCGGCAGAGCTTTCCTCCCGGGCTGTCAGGATGGAGCGTGGCGCCGCGGGTAGCCAGCCGGTGCGCTTCCACCAGGTTGCCCTGCGTGCGCTTCAGTTCTGCCCACTTGCACAAGGCCTCCGCCCCGACGTCGATATCTCCCCAGGCCTTCACGAAGCGTTCCAAGGCGGCCTCGTAGCCTTTTGCCTTGGCCTCGCCTTCCGCGGCATGTTCCCAACCGAACTGGATGCGGTTCAGTTCCGCGTGCGCTCTGGCGGTCAACCCGGCGTCCCATTGATGGAAGCGCACCAGCTCCTGATGCAGGGAGATCGCACGGACCAAGGGGGATACAGGAGCCTCGGGAGCTGCGTCGGGCCACGGTTGCCATGCCAGGAAATCGACCGTGTCAGCGAATATTGGACTGTCGGGTTGGAGGACGAAATCGTCTTCCGGACGGGCTCCGGCTTGTTCGCCGGAGGTGTAAAACTCCAGTGCCTGATGGGCGATGAAATCGAACAACGTCGGCCGGTAGGCATCCGGCATGGTCCCCGGCTCGAGGACACCATCGAAGGTGTTGACCGGAGTCTGTTGCAGTGTGCGAGGATTGCTGAGAGCGGCCTGGTAGTGACGGTCGATCTCGGCGAAGAGCCGACGCAAGTCCCAGGTGGCGAAGTCTTCACCGGGTTCTTCGGCTGTTGCTGTGCGTTGCAGGAACCGCCACCTGTTCTGCTGGAAGTAGGTCCAGAACCAGTTGGCCTGCACGGTCTCAAGGAGCGGCAGGAGTTCCCGGGGTGAACGTTCGATCTCCGTCGCCATGCGGAGGATCTTTTCCTCGGGCTTGTTGCCCTCAATGCGGCCCTCAAGCTCCAGCTGGTAGGCGATGGCCTTGGCCAACTGCCCCCAATCACGGCCGCGCTGCAGGGATTGCCGCAGCGGGGTTAGTTTCTCCAAAGCCGTCTGAGGCAGGCCCTGCTCAATCGCCTGGTCGACTTCCTTCCAGACATCGTCCCGGGGTGAGGGCGCGCTCCGCATGGTGACAGAGCACAATATCAGTGCAGCGATCAGACTTCTAAGGGCCGTTTTCATGAAAAGAGGGGGTAGCGGGTCGGTCTTGGAATATATGCCCTGCGTCAAATCCCGTGGCAATGGCCGAGCAGCGGTATTTCCCATACCCGGCATTGGACGGATACGGAAGCAAAGATGCTCCCCGGAAAATCTTCCAGGATGAGACATGACCGCAAACGGACCAAAGCCTGGGGGTTTGCGATGGATCCTCGGTCAGTGCTGGTCCTCCGTACCTCGCACAGCGAAGGGGGAGCCAGCCACATTGGAGGCCCTTCAGACGCGTTTGTTGGCGAAGGCGATGCCCGAGGCGGATTTGAGGTAGCGTTCGAAGCTGCGAGCGCGCTGGGGGTTTTGGAAGGCGGCGTAGAACTCCAGGGATCAAGGGCGGAAGGGTGGCGTGTAATCACAGCAGCCGTTGTTGTGGTCCAGAAGGCGTTGGCGCAGATCAGAGGCAAAACCGGTGTAGTGGCGTTCCGGGAAAGTCTGGCTGCGGA
>JBJOII010000054.1:0-25252 GCA_046047235.1 Verrucomicrobiota bacterium
ATCGCGTCTATCGCGTCAGTCTCTGGGTCAAAACGGAAGAACTCCAACCCGTCAACGGGTTCCAGGTCACGGTCCTCGCCGGGGAACGTTCCCTCGCACCACGGACTTTCCAACTCACACCCACTCAGGACTGGCAAAAGCTCACCATGCTCTTCAATAGCCACGAGTTCGATTCCGTCCGACTCTACGCCGGCCTCTGGGGCGGCCGCTCCGGCAAAATCTGGATCGACGACTGGACCATCGAAGAACCCGGCCCCATCAATGTCCTCCACCGCCCCGGCACTCCCGTGACTGTGCGGAGCGCCGACGGCTCAACCACCTACACGGAGGGCGTGGATTATGCCCCTCTCGTCGACCACGACTACAGCCCTTACATCGTCGACCATCCGGCCCCGAACCTCCGAATCCTCCCCAACAGCCGCATCAAAGCAGGCCAGCAGCTCCAGGTCAGTTGGTATCACACTCTCCTCGTCCACGACTCGCAAATCACGCTCTGCATGGCTGAGCCTGCCCTTTACGACATCTTTGATCACGAGGCAAAGCTGCTGGCTGAACAGCTCAATCCGAAACGCGTCATGCTCAACATGGACGAAGTCCGTCTAGGCGGGACCTGCGAAGCCTGCCGTGGCCGTGACATGGGCCAACTGCTCGGTGAATGCGTCACCCGACAGGTCGAGATCCTCCGACGTCACCTGCCCAAGGTGGAGGTCTACGTCTGGAGCGACATGCTCGACCCCAACCACAACGCACACGGTAATTACTATCTCGTCAACGGAGACTTCACCGGCTCTTGGAATCACATAACCAAGGACCTGACCATCGCCGTCTGGGGTGGTGAACCAAGAGAGGCCAGCCTACGCTTCTTCGACGACCGTGGTTTCCGCACACTGGTGGCCTGCTACTACGATGCAGATGACCTGACCGACGTGAAAGCATGGCTAAACCTCGCCAAACCATTACCCGGTGTCCAAGGCTTCATGTATACACCGTGGCTGAAACGTTACGACCTTCTGCCCGACTTCGGAAACCTGCTGCCAAACTAAACCGTCCCCCGCCCCCTGACTCCCGACCCCTGACTCCCGACTCCTGACTCCTGACCCCCGACCCCCGACCCCTGACCTCACGGCCGACTACCTACCTTCATGTAAAGCTGCTCCTTCCCGTAATAACCGCTGTTATACAGCAGCGCCACCCGCCCGTCCGGCAATACATGGATAAATTGCCGCCACAGGTTGTATCCCTCACCGTTCTCCAAAGCCGTCTGCGGAATGTCCTTCACCCACTCAATCGGTTCAGGAGCAAACTGCCAGCCCCGAACCGGCCACTCCTCATCACACCACGCAAAACCACCCAAGCTCGGCGGAGGTTCCTCCGTCCACACTTCCTTGTTCCCTGGATCCGGTGCCGTCGGAGACGCATTCACCACGGCAATCCACCGATGCGCCTTGCCCGGCAATAGCTGCAACCCGCCAATCCAGCCCGAAGCCCAGTGACCGTCCTGCTGACAGGGCTCCAATACCACCCCCAATTTGGTCGCCACCCGCTCCCCGAGCTTCTGGACCGCCACGGCTTGCGCCGACCCGTATGGGCTGATCCTGCGCCCCTGCACCTGACGGGGATACCCCATGTAGAAATACAGAAACTCCTTCCGATCCCGAAAATAATAGCCCGTTACAGCATCGGTGTGCTTCGCATCAAAATCCGATGCTGCACCCACCGGAATAATCGGGTCCGGCTCAAAGGTCCAAGGGCCCGCCAGCTTCTCCGACCACGCCCGCTGAACATGCTTGTGGCCATCCTTAAAACTCACAACCAGAAGCCAATACTTGCCATCCACCCTCGCAGCTAAATTGGGCACAGAAGAATCCATCACGATGAAAGGCTTGTGAAAGCCACCCACATCCTCCGGATTCGTCACGGGCAAGGCACCCTCCAACTCCCAGCTCCCCGAGCCCACATTGCCCCGGTTGATCGCCTGCGCATGCCCCGGAGGATCATAAAACATCACCATTCTCCACGCCTGAACCTCGATGTCCCATACCACACAAGGATCACCGCAAACCCCCGCATCCGCATTCTTCCGCTCCATCACCACACCCCGCCTCTCCCACTGTGTCGGAATCTCCAGCCCGAAGTCCCCGGCATACACCCCAAGAAACGCGCACAAAACGCCCGCCAAATTCAGCGTTCTAAAGCAAAATACACGACCTCCAGCAGGAATCAGGGGAGCTTTCACAGCCCTTCCGATATGCCCCCCAGCCCTGAAATGCAAGCGCAGTCACCACCACAAAACCCGCATTGCGATACCCCTGCACCCAACCTTACGCTCCCCCCATGGACGCAATCCTCGACACCGCCCGCCAAGCCGCCACTCTCGCGGGACAATGCCTGCTGAGCATGCAGGGAAAGGCTGCCGTCCGCCATAAGGGCGCCAGCCATAACCTCGTCACTGAAGCAGATCTCGCCTCGGAACAAATCATTACCGACCTCATCCGCTCCCGCTTCCCCAACCACAAGCTGCTGCTCGAGGAAGGCCCATCTACCGGTGATTCCACGGCCGAACATCTCTGGATCGTCGATCCCCTTGATGCCACCAATAACTTCGCCCACAATATCCCGCACTTCAGCGTCTCGATCGCCTATGCCCATCAAGGAGTAGTGCAGGCCGGCGTCGTGCTCGATCCAACCCGGAATGAACTGTTCCATGCTGTTCGTGGCCAGGGTGCCTGCCTCAACGATCGACCCATCCATGCCTCCCCGGCAAACCAACTCGAAGACTGCATCATCGGCACCGGCTTCTACTACGACCGCGGCACCATGATGAAACGGACCCTGGACTCCATCCACGCGCTCTTCACCCGCAACGTGCAGGGCATCCGCCGAATGGGCAGCGCAGCCATCGATATCGCCTGGGTCGCCTGCGGGCGCTTCGACGGCTTCTTCGAATACCACCTCGAACCCTGGGACTACGCCGCCGGAATGCTGCTCGTCGCCGAAGCCGGGGGCCGCTGCTCCGACCGATCAGGCAACCCGCTCGCCATCCACTCCCGTAACGTCATCGTGAGCAACGGTCAGATCCACCCGCAACTCGTAGACACGGTGGTCTGGAAAGAATCAGCTGAACCGTGAAACGGGTTTTCAATATCCCGCCGGAGGGTATGATCACCCCATGCATAACACCCTCCTCGCCGTAATCCTGCTCACGCTCCAATTCGTCGCCCAAGCCGCCGACCGCACCCCTCCCGCCCACAGCAAAGCCTTCGATGGCACCGCAGAAATCGCCCTGCAGGCCATGACCCTGCGGGCACAGGAACTCAAGATCCAAGGCGTCGGGGTAATCTCCTACATCCCCGGCGATACAACCCGCTCGTGGTCATCAAAAATGGTCGTGGTCGGCAAAATGATCAACGAACCCGGCAACGGCAACAACGGCGCGAACCTGCTCGCCATCGCTTACACCAAGGCCTGCGAAATGGCCCAAACGCTCAAAAATAGCGGCCACGCCGGCCGCCCCGTCATGACCGGTGAAACCGGTTGGGAAGGCGGCCGCATCCGCAAAGTCACGGGTGGTTACCTCATTGCCGCCTTCAGCGGCGGCCCCTCAGAGGATGACCTCAAGGTCGCCCAAGCCGGTCTCGACGCCTTCGCCGATTAATCATCACCCACGCCCAACTTTCGCCCCACACCCTTCATCGACATCGCTGTCAGCCCCAAAGAACGCTTACCCCTCAGCCCTTCCCGCCCCCCGGACCCTACCGGTGTTTCCGAGTTTCGGTGCTTCGGAGCGTGGACCTGAGCACGCCTCCGCGTTCTCCGTGCCCTCCTGTTAAAACACCAGGTCATTGCTCCTGTTCCTTCACAGGAGATCACAAAGATCACAGAGAACCGCTCGAACCAAGAAGACCTCCCGTCATGCTGCAGGGCCAAACCAGCTCCAGAGCCCCAAATGAGATTACCCCGTAACCCAAGCGCGAACGCCCTCTCCTTAACCGCGTGAACCATCCACACATGCACAAACCCACCCCGTGCACCTAGTCCCTCCATTCATGTATGGCTGCGTTCATGCGGATACCCCTCAGCACCGTTGCCGCTCTGCGCTCAGCCCTCAGCTCTCAGCGCCTTCATTCACGCATGGCTTCGTTCATGCGGCTCATTCCAAAACCACAATTCCCGGCTCCGCCATAAACTCCCTCGCATGCAAATTCCCGATCACGTTGTAAAACGGTTCATCACTCCAGAACACGAACCCGGCTAGTTCCGGGAACGCTGTCTGCAGTTTACTGAACACATCACGACAGTCTCGTGGCGGCTCATTCTTCCCCCGGATCCCCAGTTCTGCCCACCAGATAACCTTGCCCAGCCGCTTCTTCCCCACGGCCCATTCATACTCCGAAAACACCAGCCCACTCCCGTAAGCCGACTTGCCAATCACATCCACATAGCCGTCACCGGGGTAGTTCGCCTCAAGGGCACCGTGGTTCTGCGTCGTGTGATACGCCCAAATGATGTTCCTCAAACCCTTCGTATTTTGCAGGTAGTCATGCACCAGCCGGTAGAGCGGGATGATCGCTCCCGCCCCCCCTTTGGCATGCCACTTGTTCCGGTCATCACTCTCAACAAACGGAGTGTAGACCACCGGAATCCCACGATCCGACAGCCACTTGAAGTTCGCCGCCATCCGGTCCAGCTGCCGATAAAATCCACTCTTCACCGGATTCTCCCCCTCCGCCCAGATCTGTGGGATATCACATGGGTCATTCCATCGCCCGCCCGAAGGATTCGCAAAGAAGCTGAACACACCAACCAGTAGGCCTCGATCCCACAACTTCTTCACCGCCACATTCCACTCCGCATCCGTAAAGGGATCATCGCTGAAATCATAGGTAATACAGGCGTACCTTGGCAGCCTGCCCGAGTGGTCGCGGAGTTTCCGCACCCAATTGCTCGGATGGTCCATGTCCGGATTCTCGTTGTGTACCCACGTCGCCATCTGCCCAAAAAGATAATGCCCCCTCCCAAACCCCTTGAGTTCATCCAATACCCGGACTCTCGCCTGCGCACCACTCTCCCCCATACCCCGTTCCGCACCACGAAGAGACGCCGACAAACCGACCAGAACCACCAGCAGCACTGCAGACAGGGTTTTCACGCCGCGCAGCCTAGAACCACCCGCCCGCGAAAGTCAAAGAATCAGCCCGGCTCCATCCGGAGCCGCAGGGAAACAACTTGTCGTTACTTAACTGCTGTCTCACTGTTCCTGCAGTCTTTCCTATGAACAACTCCCCCCGTAACCGCTGTTCTTTACGCCAAACAATCACTCTCGTCGCATTCCTTATGTCCACATCCCCCGAACCAGGCCAGGCCGCCGATCGCTTCACTGTCACCCTGGATGCTCCCACCAACGGAAAAGTCACTCTGGAACCACCGTTGCCCGCAGACGGATTCTACGACGCTGGAACAGTCGTCACGGTCACAGCAATCCCCAACCCGGGTTACTCAGTCGATTCCTGCTATTACTCCGTGCCCGGACGCTGGGGCGCCATGTATCACGAAGGAATGCTGCCGAATTTTCAGGTCACCATCGACCAGGCCAAACACATCGGCGCCTCCTTCATCGAGTCTTCGGAAGTGGACCACATCGATGTCATTCACGATGTGGTCTACGCCAAGCCCGGCGTCAAACCCCTCAAATACGACGTGTTCAAACCAAAAGGCGCGAAACAGCTCCCCATCATCGTCATCATCCATGGAGGAGGCTGGGTCACCAATGACGAGGACGTCATGAGGGGGCTCGCACGGGAATTGACCCGGGGGGGACGATTTGTCGCCTGCAGCGTGGACTACCGATGGGGCGGACGGGCCGATGGCGACGCCAAACCCAACACCATGGCCAACCTGATTGAGGACGTCTATGGCGCAGTCGCCCACATCATGGAGCATGCGGCGGAATATGGCGGCGATCCCTCCCGGATCGGACTGACCGGGGACAGCGCAGGCGGTCACCTCTCGGCGTCCTGTTCGCTGATGGTCAACCGCATCGGGGACGGTGGATTTGGACAAAGCGCCGGCGTATTCCAGTTCAAACCCAGCTACATTCCCAAAAGCAAGACCCTGGATGAGTTAAGGATCGAAATGCTCTCAGCCATCCAAGCCGCAGCCCCCAGCTATGGCGTATTCGGCGGCCCGTTCCTGAACCACTACTCGAATGACCCGGCCGCAAATGATAGCTGGCGAGATGCCATCTCACCCATCCTGAACATCCCTAATGCGCAGGATCGTGCCGTCCCCCAATTCCTCACGCGCGGCACCAGGGACCCTCTGATCAGTGACCAGATGGTCAGTGAATTCATGCACAAGCTCGTGGAAGCCGGCCAACGCGTAGAATACATCCAGGTCGGAGGAGCCAATCACGCGTTCTTCGACTGGAAACCCGACCAACGCACCAAGGAAACATTCAGGCAATACGGGGTCTACTACGCGGCCTCCATGCGCGCCTTCTTCGAGTCCATCCTCCACTGAACTCCGCTCCCTGCCCCCAACCGGCGCCAGAAACGAATCAGGCGCACCGGCAACCCGGTGCGCCTCGCAATCTAAGCTCAGTCGAGGAGCCTAGGCCCCGCGTGCCTCATTGAACCATTCACGAGCCAGTCGCCGGGCCTCACCGGCCTCCACCTTGGCTTCGTCAATGCGTTTCAATAGCGCCCGCTGCGCCACGTAGTCCGTATTCTGCACACCGGCCTTGCCCTGCAACATGCGCCACGATTTCCGCCGCTCAATCCCGAACAGCACCAGCTGCCGCGAAACAGCGTAAACCAGTTTCTTCCCGTTCACCTCAGCCTCAATATAGGTCCCAAAGTCCGGAACGTAGCTCCGATGCGCAGGATTAAACACCCGCCGATGCACCAGGTCATCCTGAGTGATCAACAACAACATGTCCTCGTAACGGGTCATCCCCTCGACATTGCCATCCTTGATCAGGCGTAAATGCCTGCGGAACCGACCTTCCGTCACCGCCCAGTGCGCAACAGTGTACGAACTCTCAGTCCCGCTGTCCTTGTCCTTGGTTGTCCACCAATCACGCTCAGGCGTCGGATTACCCTTCAGGTCAAATGCTTCCGCAGCGACTTCGCCCCGACGCGGGTCAAACACAAACTCCGGCATCGCCCGGCTGTCGCGCACCAGCTTCGCCTGGTCAGCCGACATGTTGTCCCCTACACCGTGCTCCGGTTGGCACGTCGTGAAACATTGGTAAAAGGCCGTGCCCCGATACTCCAAGCCGTCCAGCATCGACTTGTAAAGCCGAGCCGCGTTAGCCATCGACACCTGCGCAATGTAGGGAGAGCCGTGACCACTCGTGAACGCCTCAGCCACGTTCTTCTTCTCGGTGAGCTTACCCTGGGAAGCGTCGCCAAACTGGTTCATGTCGTAACCACCCAGCATCGTCGAAGAATCCGAGTTCTGCCCGCCGGTGTTGGAATACACCTGGGTGTCCAGCATCAGGATCTTCACGTTGGGCCGGTTCTGCAGCACCACCTTCGATACGTTCTGGAAACCAATGTCGCCCAAAGCACCATCACCACCAACCACCCAAACCTTCGGCAACTCCCGAATCTCCTGCTCGGTCATCAGGGTGTCATCCAAATGCGTGAGCACAAAGTAGTCCTTCTCGGACACACCCCCAGCCTCAGCATTCAATACCACATCCGCCAGCCGCTCCGGCGCCACGGAACGCTGCGCATGGTCCAAAATCACCGACTCCGCCATCAACCACGAAATGGTCGCTCCATCCTGGAACAACGAGTTCATCCACGGATACGGATGTGGATTGGACGGCGGTGTCGAGCCATATACCGTGTTACAGCCCGTGCTGGCCCCCATCATCATCACCGACATGCCGTCGGCTCGCCGACCGTCAACCGCCTGCAGGTTGCGATGATCAAAAGCATCCCGCCTCAGACCCTCCACCAAACGGCTGACAATAGCCTCGTTGGTGATCGGACCGTGCTGGGACTCATGAGCCTCAATCCGAGCCCGGGTATCCTCGTCAGATTCACCGCCCAGACGCCATAAGACATGCGCCACCGCTTTCCTGAGGACACCAAACGCCTCGGCGTCCTTCTGCTGCAACGCCTCCAGCATGGCCAGGCCCTGCTCCTCAAGCTGCTGCGCCTTGGCCATCAACCGGTCCGCCTTGCGGTGATACATCGGCCGCATGTAGGCCTCGGTAATCGACGCACATGCGCGAAGCACACTCTTCTCACCACAGCCGGCACAGGCACCATCACCTGAAACCAGCGCCTCGTAATTCCGCCGCACCATCAAATGGTTGCGTAAAGCCGCTTCACGCGAGGTCTCCGGCGAGTCGTCCTGGTAAAGCCCCAGATACTTTTGCGGCGTCTCCGGCAACAACCTCGAGAAGATCTGCGCCGTGGTTAACTGCGCATTCAGATCCTCCGTCTCCTGCACCATGCGCAGCGCATCGTGGTCTCCGCAAACTTGCACGCACTCGCCGCAGCCCTTGCAAAGATCCGACACAAAAATGGAGAACAAACCCCCGTTGCCCGCCTGCTTCTGCTCCGGTGACCGGAAGATCGCAGGAACGTTGTTATAAGCCAGCGGCAACTGGTCCAGAATGCCCAGAAACTCACCCTTGGATTGCTCAGTCACCGTCGTCAGCGTCTCCACCTCCGACCGCACAATGTCCTTGAACGGTACCTTCTCCCGCTTCTGCACCACGTCCTTCATCCGAACACGGGCCCGCTCCTCAACACCCTGCAGCTCCTTCAGAAACCGACCACGCTCAGCACTGTCAGAAACGTAATGGATCACCGCAGTCTTGAGCACAGTAGCCACTTCCTGCGCAGTGTTCGGCAACGCCGTGTCCGGACACGCCGCAATACATGCCATGCATTGGGTGCAGTTCTCAGCAATGTAAACCGGCGTCTCCCGACGAGCCACATACTTGGATTGGGTGGCACCGGTTCCCGCAGCCATCACCCCCACCGAGGCCAACGCTCCCGCCGGCTGGTGGTAGCCCAGCCCGGAACGAAACTCCCCATCAAACTTGCCCAAGGACAGCAAAGGCAGCCGAACCCCCTGCCCAACCGGCGCCGGAAGCGGCTTGTCACGGGTCACAACACAACCAGCCGTCGGAATGTACTCGTTCTCTCCCAACGGCAGTTGCGGTGGCAAACGCATGCTTGAACGGTCCGCATCATCCGACTCGCCATACACAATTTCCTGCACCCGGCTAAAGCCCGCAGTCATCACCTTCATGTTCGAGTCGACAACCGCGTCGCCGAAGCGCCCGAACTTCTTCTTATACTGCTTGTGCACCACCTGCTGGAACTGCTCCTCGGTGATCTCGTAGTCCCTCAGGAAGCTGCTCACCCGGAAAAAGGCCCCCAAGAAACTGTTGCCCTGCATGCGCAGCTGCAAATCAGGACGATTGGTCGAGGACCGCGCGATATCAAAGCCTGGCAAAATAAACACCCTGATGTGGTGTTCCTTCAAAAACTTACGGTGACGCGCCGGAATCCGTTGCCAGGCCGTCGCAGGATCTTCGTCGGATTCCCATACCAGACACCCGCCACGCTTCAACCCCTCCAAAGGGTTCGTATGAGTGAAGGCCTTGGGATCACAGCACAACACCACATCCACGTGGTTCAACTCGCAGTTCACCCGAATCCGCTCCGGAGCAACGGTCAGGTAATAGTTCGTCGGGGCCCCCTTCTTCTCGGAACCATACTTCGGGTTCGCCATGATGTTGAGCCCCCGCCCACCAGCGTCGCGCTCAGAAATAAACTGCCCCAAATCACCCAGAATCGATCCCAGATTCTTGCCGGTGGTGATCATGCCCCAACCGCCAATCGAATGGAAACGAACAGCAATCGCCCCCTCAGGCAGGAGCGATGGCGTGTCATGGCTGATCACCGCATACGGATGGTCAACTCCCAATACGAAGAAGGTCTCACCATCGGCTTCGCCCCGACCATCCTTTCGCTTCCCCTGGCCAGTCGCATACTCAAAGGCCCCCAGCACATGCTCCGGACGAAAATCACGGGATCCCATGCCATAGACCCCACGGAAAATGCGCGGTGCCTCCTCAGGCTTCAGCGCCGGCAGGCTGGAAGGATGATTCGCTGCCTCCAACCCCTTCTCCAAAGCTGTGCGAATGTCCCTGGCCAACGGATTGTCCCCCGCCATGCCCTCATCGGTACGCTCAAGAATGATAACCCGCTTCTTGCCTCGCAAAGCCTCAATTACCGCCTTCTCCGGAAACGGCCGGATCACGTTGATGTGTAGGGACCCCACCTTGGCGTTGCGCTGCTCCCGTAGATAATCACAACCAGCCTCAATGTTGTCCGCCGCACACCCAAGGGAAACAAAAATGGTGTCGGCATCCTCACAACAATAAGGCGTCACCAACCCGTAGTAGCGACCGGTCAGCTTGCCGAACTCCTCATACGCCTGCTCAAGAAAACCCAAGATGGGCTCATTGAAGTTGTTGCGCCGCGCCACAATGCCGTTCATGTGGTGCTCTTGGTTTTGCACCGGACCCAGCAATACCGGGCTGCGCAGGTCAATCATCCGCGGCACCCGACGACGCTTCGCCCCAAACAACTCCTTCTGAGCCTCCGTCGGACACTCAATCTCATCATCAGGAGCCCCCAGGAACCGACGCAATAGCTCAGACTCCGGCGCATAATACGTCCGCTCAGAATGCGTCGTGAGCATCCCGTCCTGAATATTCATGCCGGGGTTCAGCGCAAGCTCGTTGACCTTGCGCAAAATAATCCCCTGATCAGCCGCCTGCTGCGCATCCCGCCCCATCAACATCGTCCACCCGGTATCCAACGCCGCATAAAAATCATCGTGGCCGCAGTGAACGTTCAACGCATGCTTGGTCAATGCGCGCGCACCAACCTCCAACACCATGGTGCAAAGCTTGCCCGGCGCGTGGTAATACTGCTCCATCGCGTAGACAATCCCCTGACCCGAGGTAAAGTTGACGGTCCGGCGACCCGTAACAGCAAACGCAGTAGCCCCCCCCTGGGCCGCATGCTCACCCTCGGTCTCAATCGCCACCTTGCTCGCACCAAAAACGTTTAACTCCCCCTGCGCATACGATTGCTGATACAGCTCACCACCCTCTGTGGATGGGGTGATGGGATAGAAAACTCCACCCTCGGTAATTCTAGCCTCAACCCATTGCGCAACCAGCTGGTTGCCATTGCAGGTTACCGGCATTCCTGGAAACGGTACGCCATTACCTCCTGCCCCGGTCACAACCGAAGCACTGTCACTATTCTTAACGGATTCAAGAGAACTCATGTTCGATTTCACGCGTAATTATCCTAGTCCACCCCCTCTGTCGAGGACCGGATTCACCCCGGACGCCGCCCGATAGGGCCAATCACGGAATCCAACCGGCCCGGCCACAAAAGCGAAACGAATTCCATGGGCCGGAGATCACAGCTCCCGGCACGGTAAACGGAACCGCCTTGAATGGCCCTCTATCCCGATGAACTTCCGGACGGCAAGATCCCCAAGCAGAGCCCCACAAGCCTCGTCCACGGCGAATGAACCCGCCTTAATGATCCCTGAACTGGTGGTTCACACGCAGCACCCCACCGGAACCTTCGTTCAGAACAAACCGCAACTCCGCGCTGTCAGAATACCAATCCTGTCTCCAGTCCAGATCGACGTTTCCGGATAGTGCTCCCGTTCGATAGGACTGGCCATCCGCCACCAGGCTCACTGTCCCCTCGCCCTCCAGTTCCCCGGAGATCCGAACCCGCAGGGAATAAACCTCCCCTTGTCCCGGTCCTCGAGAAAGTACCACGGATTTGTCCGGTGCCTCCTGCGTTAATTTCACATCCACTCCGCCCCCTCGACCAAAACTCTTCAAAAGGAAAAGCCCCCCCAACAGAAGTATGAAGCTCACCAAACTGATTCGCCTGCGCAATGCGCCCCGCCCCCTCCGGGGCTCAATGGATACACTGAATGCCATAATCATAATTAGGCCAGAATGCCCGTCACAACCTTGCCGTGAACATCCGTTAACCGATGCTGCCGCCCCTGATACCGATAAGTCAGCCGGGTGTGGTCAATCCCCATTAAATGCAGCAACGTCGCCTGCATGTCGTGCACATGAACCGGATTCTCAGTGATGTTCCAGCCAAACTCGTCGGTAGCCCCATGAACAGTCCCCGCCTTGATGCCCGCACCAGCCACCCACCAACTATACGCCTTCCCGAAATGATCCCGACCATTCGGCTTGTCCGGATCACTGCCTTGCCCGAAGGGCGTGCGCCCAAACTCACTGGCCCAGACCACCAGGGTGTCCTCCAATAAACCGCGCTCCTGAAGATCCCTCACCAAAGCCGCCGATGGAGCATCCGTGTCACGGCACTGGTTCTCCAACTGCGTGTAAAGATTGGAATGCTGGTCCCACCCCGCATGCATCAACTGCACAAAACGCGTCCCCCGCTCCAGTAAACGTCGGGCAATCAAACAGTTGTTCGCATACGTACCCTGCTTCCGCACATCCGGACCATACCGTTCGAGCGTCGGCGCTGTTTCGTCCGACAAATCCAGCAAACCCGGGACGCTGGTCTGCATGCGGTAAGCCATCTCATACTGCGCAATCCGTGCGTCAATCTCCGGATCACCATACTCAGCCAAATGCTGCGCATTCATGTGCGCCAGATCATCCAGCATGGCCCGCCGGCTCCTAGCGCTCATGCCCGCCGGATTCGCCAAATAAGGAACCAAATCCCCCTCGCCGCGAAAACGCACCCCCTGATACCGACTCGGCAAAAAGCCGCTTCCCCAATAGTAGTCGAAGAACAACTGCCCGCAGGTCTTGCCCTCGTCACTGGAGGTCATCACGACAAAAGTCGGAAGATCATCCCCAATTCGCCCCAGTCCATAGGATAACCATGCCCCCATGCTCGGCCTCCCCGGAACCTGCGACCCCGTCAGCGCAAAGGTCACTCCCGGCGCGTGATTCACCGCCTCCGTGTGCATGCTGCGAACCAAACAAATGTCGTCAGCCAAACTACCAATGTTCGGCAGCATGCTGCTCAGACGAAGCCCGCTGGCGCCATAGTCCGCAAAGGGCTTGATCGCCGGCGTGCAGGGCCAGCGCTTATACCCCGAGGACATCGTCGAAAGTCGCGTCTCCCCACGCACAGAACCCGGGATATCCTGACCCTGCATCTCCGCCAAAATCGGCTTCTCATCAAACAAATCCACGTGCGATGGCGCACCCCCCTGCCATAGCAACACCACCCGCTTCGCCTTCGGCGCAAAGTGCGGCACCCCAGCCAACCCATAGCTCTCGCCCCCCGGGACTGAGTCGCCCCCCAACAAAGTCGAAAGCGCAGCAAACCCAACCCCGGACGCCGCCACCCCAAAGAACTGCCTACGCGTCACCCGTGCATGATTCTGGTTCAACAATTCAAAACTCATCGTCGTCACTCTTCCCTCAATAACCCGAAGGTTATGCAATAATCACAAACCCAACCCATCCGCTACTCCCGGGTCATGGACTCATCGAGATTCAGAATCATCAGGCATAGTGCCGTGAATGCCGCATGCTGCGCCGCTTCAATGGCCTCGTCCCTGGGACTCTCCCCAATAGCCAGCAACTCATCAGCCAATGCGCCATCCTGACGATACACCTCCAATTGCCTGCCGTAACTCGCCAGCAGCCAATCCAACTCACCTGCCCGGGGTCGACGGCACGCTGCACGGCAAAACGCCTCAGCCACCTGCTCCCTCAAGGTCGATGACGCCTTAACACAACTCTCGGCCAATACCCGGGCAGCCTCAACCCACGTGGGATCGTTCAACGTCACCAGGGCGTGCAGGGGTGTGCTGGTCGTGCTGGAGCGAACCCGGCATGCCTGCCTCGCCGATGAATCAAACATGTTCGCCGGACTCACGGTCCGCCTCCAAAAGGTATACAGGCTCCGACGGTAAAGCGCCTCGCCATGCGAAGCCGGATACGTGAAGTCTCGTTCCTTCGTGATCGCCAGGGAATCCCACACCCCCCGCGGCTGATAAGGATAAACCGGCATACCACCAACCTCTCTCTCCAATAACCCGGAAACCCCCAGCGCCCAGTCTCGCAAAACCATGGACGGCATCCGAAACCGCGCCGCCCTGCCATAGAAACGATTGTCCGGATCACGCTCCAAATGCCAGCGCGCAAGCCGACTCGACTGACGATAGGTCGCACTGGTCACAATCAACCGGTGCATGGCCTTCACGTTCCACCCGCTCTCGCGAAACTCCACCGCCAGCCAATCCAATAACTCCCGATGAACCGGATACTCGCTTTGCACCCCAAAATCCTCCGAGGTCTTCACAATCCCCAATCCAAAGAATTGCTGCCACATGCGGTTCACCTGCACGCGAGCCGTCAAAGGATGCTGAGGTGAAAACAGCCACCTCGCCAGCCCCAGCCGGTTGGCCGGCGCATCAGGCGCCAGCGGTGGCAGAAAGGCCGGCGTGGCAAATTGAACCCGCTCCAACGGACTAAGATACTGCCCCCGATTCAGTATGTGGGTCTCCCTCGGTTGATCATCACTCATCACCATCACTTTGGGAACCTGATCCTTCCGATAGGAATCCAGTTGCTTTCGCACCTCCTCGGCCTTCACCAACACCGGCATCTCCCCCCCAAGGACAGCTCTCACCTTGCGCTCAAAGAAATCACGCAAACCCGACTCGATCGCCTCCTTCTCCGCGTCACTCCGCTCGCCCTCAGGCTTGCCCAACAAGGCCTTTAACTCGTCCGTCATCCCCTCCACATCGCCCCCGGTGCCGTCAGCCAAAATTCCCCGCCTCCATCCCGCAAATGCCGCCGCCCGAAGGGGCGCGGCCTCCTCCTCCGCCAACTCAATCTGCCGCGCAAATTGACGAATGCGATCCTCGTTCTCCGCCGTCGGTAACTCAAGGTACGGAGTGTCAATCCGCATCCTCGATGAGAAATAGGTCGGCACCCCACGCTCAGGCACCCGATTAAAAGCATCCATCAGGCTGTAATAATCCTTCTGGGTAATCGGATCATACTTGTGGTCATGGCACTGCGCACAAGCCATGGTCAACCCCAGCCAAGTGGTCGCCGTGGTGTCTATCCGGTCAAACAAAACCACAAACCGCTGCTCCTCAGCGATGGCGCCACCCTCGCCGTTCAATAAGTGATTCCGGTTAAAGGCACTGGCAACCTTCTGGTCGGCAGTCCCCTCAGGCAGCAAATCCCCCGCAAGCTGCCAAATGCTGAACCGGTCGAACGGCATGTTGTCGTTAAAGGCCCGTACCACCCAGTCCCGCCAAATCCATTGCCACGTGTCCCCGTCCTGCTGAAATCCATTGCTGTCCGCATACCTCGCCGCATCCAGCCAGGGTAATGCCATGCGCTCACCATAATGCGGACTCGATAGCAAACGATCCACCAACCGCTCATACGCCAGCGGATCGTTGTCCAAGAGGAATGCCTGGACCTCACCCGCGCTCGGCGGCAAACCCGTCAGGTCCACGGATAAACGCTTGATCAAGGTGGCCCGGTCTGCCTCCGGGGACGGCTGCCACCCCACCGCCTCAAGCTTCGCCAGGACAAAGGAATCAATCGGATTCCGCACCCAACTCCCCCGCGCCACTTCCGGGATATCCGGCCGTTCCGGCGCAACAAAGGCCCAGTGCTCCTCATACCGGGCGCCATCCCCAACCCAACGCTTCAACAAGGCCTTTTGATCACCGGTCAACACCCGGTTGGAATCATGCGGAGGCATTAACTCAAACGCATCCTCCGCAAACACCCGCCTCACCAACTCGCTCGCCTCCACATCAAACGGAACCAAAGCACCCGCAGCTACCGCCGGTTCCCTCCGGTCCAACCGCAGATCCGCCTTCCGCTTGTTCCCATCCTGCCCATGACAGTAAAAACAGTTCTCGGAAAGAATCGGCCGGATATCACGGTTGAACTGGATCTCCCCTCCCCCACCCAGAACCCGCCCTATACAGGCAAGTAGAATCCCGAACGCCATTAAACGGCGCGCAACATCACCTGACACATGCACCTTGCACGACTTCATCTCGGGAATAAGCAAGGCGGATTGTGCGGATTACCGGCCATCATGCAAGCCCGACCTCCCCCCGCACCCACGGACGAACAACACACAAGAACCAACGGTTCGGTTTGACACCCCGCCACCAGCAGGACATGAACTCCCCGCACCAGGTAACACCCCCATCTCCCCATGTTCTCCCTAGCTGACAAAATCACCATCGTCACCGGAGCCGGCTCCGGCATCGGGGCCGCTATCGCCCAAGCCTTCGCCACCCAAGGCGCATTGGTCTACCTCGCCGACCGCGATGAATCCACCGCCACCCATACTCTGGACCTTATCCTGAAAACCGGAGGCAAAGCTAAAGTCCACCGAACGGATATCACCAGCCCTCAGGATTGCCAGAGCCTCGTCAAAACTGTCCTCAACGAAAACCACAACCGCTGCGATGTCCTCGTCAATAACGCCGGGATCGGTCACGTCGGAACCATACTGAATACTACCGAGGAGGACCTCTCCAGCCTGTGGAACGTTAACCTGATGGGGGCGTATCGACTCAGCCAGGCTGTCCTCCCCGCCATGATCGATCAGGGCAAAGGGTCCATCATCAATATCGGTTCAATCGCCTCCTACACCGGAATGGAAAACCGCCTCGCCTACGTCACCACCAAACACGCCCTGCTCGGCCTCACCCGATCCATCGCCATGGACCTCGGCGCCTCCGGTGTCCGTATCAATTGCATCTGCCCCGGCCGCGTCCAAACCCCCTTCGTCGACGCACGCCTCAGGGAATATCCCAACCCCGACGAATACCTGAAACAACTCTCCGCGCCCCATACGCTGAAACGCATGGCCCAGCCCTCAGAAATAGCCGCCGCCGCCGTCTACCTCGCCAGTGATGCCTCGGCGTTCGTCACCGGCAGCGCAATGACGGTCGATGGAGGATATACAGCCGGAAAATAACCGCCGCCCCCATCAGTTCGATTCCGTAAAATATGCGTACGGCTCCTGTAGGGAGCGCCCTCCAACCTTCATCTCCTGCTCTTCAGGGTTAAAGACCACCCACTCGACCAAACCCGGCTCGCACTCAAGCCGAAGCACCGACGCCTCCGCATCGTCCCGGATCACCTGGATTCCGGACGCGTGCGCCGTGGCCTGCAGGTCGCTTTCATACGCCGCCTTCGACCCCGGATTGTTGGACTTGGCGCGGGCCCGATACGGCGAATGCGGATAGTAAACCTGCGTAAATACCAACTGCTGCCCCTCCTGCGCATCGCCTTCCCAAAGATACCTGACCTGGTTCGGACAGGCTTCAGCCCGCGGGTCATCCAGCAACCGGTCCACCACCTGAAGCCGGCAATCCGTCCGCGGCGCAAACCACACCAGCAAGTCCGCAGGCGGAGCCAACATGCTGCGGGTCCCATTGTCACCCACCGGCCGATGGATAAAGGTGTTCGCCCAATGCCCCCCCAGCTGTGGTCCAATGTTGTGCGTATTCCATAGCGGCGCCACCTGCGCCGCAAAACCCTCCTCAAACTTCACAATCTCCCGGGTCGCCAAAAAACGCCCCTTCACAAAAATAAACTCCCGATGATACGTCACCGGTAGTCCGTCCATGTTCTCCACCCTCAACCGCGCATAGGTCGCCTCCGCAGTCTCCTTGAAATACGTCACAAAGGAGCGGATATCCGGCATCTGGCCCGCCCGCCAAAATTCATCAATCCTCAGCTTGTCCTCATGCAACCGGCGCTCCGCCTTGCCCGAGACATCACGGATCATCACCCGGTTCTCCACCGACGCACCCTTGCTGGTGACGATCTGCGTAAAGGGTGCGCCCCAGCGGTTCAGCGCCATGATGCCGCCAGGGTTCGCAGGGAAACTGGTCGGATGCAGCTCCACCAACGCAAAAAAACCACCCGCATCCCATCCATCCCGCATCACCAGCTTGTCCGGCCACTCCTTGCCGGTCATAAACCAACTGCAGCAAATGTGCCCGTAATTCTCCCTTGGATCCGCATTCCCCATCAATCGCTCGGTCAACGCCTTGTCGGTATGCGGCACCCGAATCGCCTCCACCCGCTCACTCCATTGTGACCCCCCAGAAGGCTCAACCGGCGCAATGGAGTCATCCGCAAACAACCACGCCAACGCAATCAGCCATGGACTCGCCCCCTCCAACCGGTAACTGCCATCTCCTTCCCTCCCCGTCTGATAACGCAGGTAGTTGAATAACTTGTGCGCGCCATACCTGTAACGACCATCCCCGGTCTTCGCCGCCAACCGCTCCAACATCGCAATCCGATAGTCCGCCGTGCTGTTCCAGCCCCCGTTCGGACCATAAGGATTGACCGCCCCATCCGGCGAAATCTCCAATAACAAACGATCCCATACCCGCTTCATCCCACTTTCCAGGTAAGCAAAGTCATCACCATCCGCCCACTGATCCCCTCCACACGCCAAAATAATCAAAGGCCCCATGCTGTATCCGGTATCGTTCTGCGGCACATCCATCTCCCGCATGAAATCTCCCAGCACATTCACCGAATACTCCCCCCAACGCCCCGCCTCCGGAATGTCCGGATACCACTTGGCCGCCATCCCCTTGGCATACGCCTCCGGCATGGACCGATGACACCCACCCCGCCATTCCACCGGCTCGGAATCCCACACATGCAGGTTCCGACAGTAATACAACCACATCTCCCGAAACCACGCCGCATCCGCCGACATCACTCCACCCTCGATAAGATACTTCCGGTAAAGTGGTATCAATGCCGCAGGATGCTCAAACTGCCAAAACCACTTCCGCTCCGATACCTGCCGCTGCATCTCAGCATGAAAGGCCCGCAACATCTCCATACACGCCCCGCCCCAAAACGCCTCGCCGGTCTCCACATACTTCACCAATACCGGCATAAACGCCCTCGGCCCGTCCATCCCCCGCTCTGGTTGCCGCGCCAGCGCCCGCAGATCCCTCGCCTCCAACGCTTTCAGATAACTCGCCCGCGTCACGGAATCCCCCGGCACGGGATAAAATCCCCGATTTGAAATATCGGGCACGCCATAGCGATACCGCTCAACATCCACCGAATAGCGTGTCGGCAAACCCTGCAAATCCACCTCAGGAAATCCTCCCCCCTTCAACGGCAAGGCACACAACCCAACCGCGAAAACCAGACAAAAAAGAATTTCCGTACCTCTGGCAGGAACTCGGGCTTTCATGGATATACGTCTCTCTGAAACCCGACGTAGCTCCGCCACCATCAATGCACTCCACACCGGGCCACGCTGGGTATTCCTCGTTCTCCCTAACCGATCCCCCCTGCTCATCGCAAGCAGGGAGAACAGCAGCTTCACTCCCTGCCCATATATCTCGACCGAAAGCCGTAGTGGTAAACCGCCCCGCCCAGTAGCCCTCCGAGAAACGGAGCCACGATGTAAACGGTCAACCAACCCACACCGTTCACGCGAAACGGAACCGTCCCCCACCCCGCAAGCATCGAAAATACTCTCGGCCCCAGATCCCGCGCCGGGTTGAAACACGCCATGGTCAAAGGCCCCAGCAACGAAATCAATAAGGTCACGGTCAAACCAATCGCCACCGGCACCCATACCCCCGGCCTCGCTGTGTTCCGCTCATCCGTAACCCCAAAAATCACCAGCAACAAAACCGCCGTCCCCACCACCTCAGCCCCAAACGCACCCCACGCCGACATCCTCAGCCTCGCCATCTCCGTCAGGGGTTCCCCCCCGGGATTCGGAAAATACTCCCCAAAAATCATCGCCGTCGCCTCGCTGCCCTCTGCGCCCCGCACAATCCCCAACGTCCCCTCATACTGCACGATCGCTCCCTGAAAAATCACCCAAACCAGCAGGGCGCCCGCAAACGCCCCCAGCAGCTGCACCCCCATATAAGGCAACACCCGCCTCCACGGAAACCCACCCCACACCGCCATGGATAAGGTCACAGCCGGATTCAAATGCGCCCCGCTCAACCCACCACACAAGCTGATGGCAATCGCAATCCCCAAACCCCAGACAATCGCCACCTGAAACACCCCAACCTGCGCCCCTGTCGTCACGGCCGCCGCAACACTCCCACACCCAAAAAACACCAGTAAAAGCGTCCCCCAGAATTCCCCCACCACCCAGGCCGGAACCCGGACACGACTCCGTTCCCCGCCGTCTGCTGTCATCTGCAATGGCTCGCTCATACAAAAAGTGCCGGCACACGCCCCCTCTAACAGGGAACTCTCCCCGCCGCAACTACCCGTCCCTCAGCCCATCCAAAGCTCCACGGTTGCATCTGCCGCCAAAGACCATAAATTCTCATCACCGTTTAACAAACTGAAACCAGCCCTCAATCCACCCACCTCTACCCGCATGCCCAATACCAAAGCCCCCTCTGCTATCCCGTCCAGCAAGGCCCGCTACATCATGATCGGCGGCTTCCTCGGCGCCGGTAAAACCACCGCAGTCTCCAAACTGGCCCAAACTCTCTCCGCCCAAGGCAAACGCATCGGCCTCATCACCAATGACCAGGGCATGAACCTCGTCGATACCGCCATGCTCCGCTCCCAGGGATTCGCCACGGAGGAAATCCCCGGCGGCTGCTTCTGCTGCCGCTTCAACTCGCTCGTCGATGCCGCGAATAACCTCACCGCCTCCTCCCGCCCCGATATCTTCATCGCCGAACCCGTCGGCAGCTGCACCGACCTCGTCGCCACAGTCACCTACCCCCTGCGCCGCCTCTACGGCAACCAGTTCGAAGTCGCCCCCGTCAGCGTCCTCATCGACCCCATCCGCGCCGAACGCATCCTCGGCCTCACGGAAGGACGCAGCTTCTCCTCCAAAGTGCTCTACATCTACCGAAAGCAGCTCCAGGAAGCCGATATCCTCGTCATCAGTAAATCCGACCTGCTCGATGAATCCCGCCTCAACCGACTCAAAACCGCCCTCAGCCAGGAATACCCGGAAAAGAAGATTCTCGCCGTCTCCGCCCGCAACAACAGCAACCTCGAGTCATGGTTCCGCGAAATGCTCGAAGGCCGTCAAACCCCCGGCACGGCCATGGACGTGGATTATGAAGTCTACGCCGAAGGCGAAGCCCTGCTCGGCTGGCTGAACTGCACCATCCAGATGCAGTCTAAAGCAGGCTTCGACTCCGGGGTCGTCCTCAACCACCTCGCCGCCTCCATCCGCGACGAACTCGCAGCCCACCAAGCCGAGATCGCGCACCTCAAAATGACGCTAAGCCCGGACGATAGCCTCAACGGTGAAATCGCCGCCGTCAACCTGGTCCGCAGTGACTTCATCCCCGAACTGTCCTACCAACTGGATCAACCCGTCACCTCCGGCCAGCTCATCCTTAACCTCCGCGCCGAGGCCGACCCCGAAATCCTCGCCGAAACGGTGAAGAAAGCCGTCGAAACCATTAGCGCCAGCTTCCCGGACCTCCACGCCAAACTGGAACACCTCGAGCACTTCCGCCCCGGTAAACCCACCCCCACCCACCGCATCACCTGCCAAACCGACTAAACCACCTCGGCCCCCACAAGCACCCGCAGCAACGCATCCCAATCCCCCTCTGGCGTCTCCCACCCGCCACTGATCCGCACAACCCGGTCGGCCTCACATTCCTCCAGCCCCATGGCCTCCAACACATGGGAAGGCTTCCCCTGACCACTGCTGCACGCCGAACCCGAAGACACCGCAAAACCCTCACGATCCAAGGCCACCACCCACCTCCTGCCATCCCGCCGCAACGGTAATTGCAATGAAACGGTGTTCCAAAGCCGACTCATCCCCTCACCCAATAACCGGCTCCCAGGTAACTCAGCCAAAACACCCTCTATAAACCTGTCCCGCACCAACTCCATCCGCCCTGCCACCCCCGCCTCAATCTCCCTCTCACGCACCTCCAGCGCCGCAACCATCCCCATCACCCCCGGCAAATTCTCGGTCCCACCCCTGCGCCTGTCCTCCTGCGGCCCGCCAACAATCAGTGGAACCATGCCCAACGGCCCCTTCAAAAAACCCACACCCGCTCCTCCCCCAAATTTATGCCCGCAACCCGCCACGAAATCACACCGCCCCAACCTGCCGCCAGATAACTTCCCCACCCACTGCGCCGCATCACACCCAAATAAAACCCCCGCCCCACGACATAACTCCGCCACCTCCACCCAAGGCTGCAACACCCCAGTCTCATTGTTCGCCGCCATCAATAACACCGCACCCGGTCGCGCCCCACCCCGAAATCCCTCCTCAATCCACCCCATGTCCACAACCCCCGCCCCACCCACAGGTATCTCCCGATAACGCCCCGCAAACCACCGCCGAACCGCCTGTAATACCGCAGGATGCTCCACAGCAGATACCCAAACCTCACCCCCAACCACCTGCGATAAATGATACACCATCAGGTTATCCGACTCCGTCGCCCCGGATGTGAAAATAACCTCCCCAGGCAAACACCCCAAAAAACCCGCCAAACGCTCCCGACACCCCTCCAACTCCCTGTCCGCCCTCGCACCCACCCGATGCAAACTCGAAGGATTCGCACTGAATCGCTCCACCGCCTCGAGCCAGGTCGCCCTGGCTACGTCCATCATCGGATGACTGGCAGCGTGGTCAAAGTAATGCACGTGGGGAATGCTTGCCATGTGCGCCCCCGGATGCCAGCTTTTGCTGCTGCCATGAGTAACGACGCACAGCCATCTCCAGACTGCGCGCCGAAAGCGGAGGTCCCCAAGACCTCCGCCGGCTTCCACCATTACCAAAGAGGCCGCTTCTCCGCCCGGCTCCCGCTCGATTACCTCTACACTCCCAGCCACGCCTGGCTCCGCCCCACCCCCGAAGAAAACCCCACCCGCTACCGCGTCGGCCTCACCAAGTTCGCCACCCGCATGCTCGGTGAACTGGTCGATATCCAGCTGGACCCACAACCCGGCGACCCCATCTCACCCGGCGATATCCTAGGCTCCATCGAAGGCTTCAAAGCCCTCACCGACCTCTACTGCGTCGGCCAGGGAATCTTCGTCTCCGCAAATCCCGAACTCGCCAAAACCGTCGAGTTTGTCAGTCAAAACCCCCACACCCAGGGCTGGCTCTACGCCTTTGACGGCGCTCCCGGCGAAGGCGCCCTTGACGTAAAGGGATATTGCGGTTTGTTGGACGAAACCATCGACCGAATCCTGGCCAACGAAAAACAAGCCGAAGACGAAGCATGAGTGAACCCGCCCCCACATTGCTCTATTGCCACTGCCGCTACGCCAAGGTGGTCCCCGAGCAAGTCAAAGAGTCGGTCCTCAAGGCTCTCTGCGAATCCGGCCTCCCCTTCGAAGCCGTCCCCGACCTCTGCGAACTCTCCGCCCGGTCCGACCCCTCCCTCAAACGCCTCGCCACAGGCCCCGTAAAAATCTCCGCCTGCTACCCCAGAGCGGTAAAATGGCTTTTCTCCGCCGCCAACGCCCCCCTCCCCCAAGACTCCTGTGAGGTCGTCAATATGCGAACACTCACCGCCGAAGACGCCGCAGAAAAACTCCTGTCCCCCAACCTGGAACCGAACCTGCCCGCCAAAACCGAACCACCCCAGGCCACAGACCAAACCACCGAATCCCATGTCTCTTGACCCTAACCCGTTCCGCGTCGTCCTCTACGAAGGCTCCGGCGCACTCCCGCTCGATACGGACGACCGCTTCAATGCCATCCAAGCGCTCTTGAACGATGGACTCGCCGTCACCCGCGCAGGCTCAGAACGCCCCCTGCCCCCACCCGACCACGCCAGCCTCGTCGTCCTCGGCCGCTTCAACAACAACCCGCCGTCAACGGAACAAGACGCCACCAACGGTGCCCACGTACGCTGGATGGAACTCGATCCCGACCCCGCTAACCTGCCCGGATCAGTCCGATCACACTCCACCGCCAGTAGCGAAAACCCGGACAAACCCTGGACACCCTGGTTCCCGGTCATCGACTACGACCGCTGCACCAATTGCATGCAGTGCCTCAGCTTCTGCCTCTTTGGTGTCTATGGCGTCGATGGCGAGCAACAAATCCAGGTGCAGAATCAAAACCAGTGCAAAACGCTCTGCCCCGCCTGCTCCCGTGTCTGCCCCGAAGCCGCCATCATGTTCCCCAAATATAAAGCGGGCCCCATCAATGGCGACGAAGTCAGCGACTCCGACCTCCAAAGGGAAAAAATGAAGGTCGACCTCAGCTCGCTCCTCGGTGGCGATATCTACTCCATGCTCCGCACCCGCAGCCAACGCGCCAATACCCGCTTCTCCAAGGAACGCGACGCCGATAAAGCCCTCAACGAACGGACCAAATGCCTCAAGGCTCTCGGTGAAATCGCCGCCGATATCCCGCCCGAAGTCCTGCAGAATTTACCCTCACCCGAGGAAATCAGCCGTCGCGCCGCCGAGGCCGCCGCCCGCGCCGCCGCCGCCCAAGCCGGAAAAAACCCAGCCTGACGCATGGTCATCCAACTCGTCACCCGCACCCTCCGCAGCGCCGATAAAGGCTGCCTCGCCCGCTTCTGCTGGAACTTCGGCGTCAAGGGCGTCCTCTCCATCGAACGCTATAAACGCCGCCTCAAAAAAGGAAAGTTCTTCCCCCCCTTCCTCTACCTCTCCATCGTCAATTCCTGCAACCTCCGCTGCCAAGGCTGCTGGGTCGACGTCGAAGCCCCCCGCAGCGCCATCGAGCTCAGCACGCTCAGCCGCGTCATCCGTGAAGCCCAAACCCAAGGCAATTCCTTCTTCGGGATCCTAGGCGGTGAACCCTTCATGCACCCGGAACTCTTCGACCTCCTCGAAGCCCACCGGGATTGCTACTTCCAAATCTTCACCAACGGACAGTTCATCACGGAAAAACACGCGGAACGACTCCGTAAACTCGGCAACGCCACCCCCCTCATCAGTATCGAAGGCACGGAAATCGTCAGCAACCAGCGCCGCGGTGGCCAGGACGTCTATAACCGCACGCTCCGTGGCCTCGATAACGCCATCCAAGCCGGCCTCCTCACCGGCGTCGCTACCTCCGTCTGCCAAACCAATATCAAGGACCTGCTCACGGAATCCTGGCTCGACCAGCTCATCCAACGCGGCGCCCACTACGTCTGGTACCATACCTACCGGCCCGTCGGCCCAGCCATGAACCCCGCCCTC
>JBJOII010000055.1:0-24815 GCA_046047235.1 Verrucomicrobiota bacterium
GGTAAGCGGTAAGGGGTAAGCGGTAAGGGGTAAGCGGTAAGGGGTAAGCGGTAAGGGGTAAGCGGTAAGGGGTAAGCGCAAAGTGCTGAGTGTTAGGTGCTGCCTGTCCTTCGAAGCTCAAAGAGCGAAGGAGGAAGGGCTGAGGGCAAAGGGCTGAGAGCTGAGGGCAAAGGGCTGAGGGCGGCAATGGGTTATCGGCATGAACGCAGCCGTACATGAATGGTGGGGCGAAGCGCAGAGCGGCAAGCGGCAAGCGTTTGGAGTGGTGATCGATGCCGATACCGATACCGATTTCGATACCGATATGGATCAGGGCGGATGGAGTGGAGTGAGAGGAGGGAGATTATTCATGTGTGGACTATTCATGCGGTTAAAGAGAGGGCGTTCGTGGTTCGAGGGGTATCCTCGTGAACGCAGCCGTACGTGAATGGTGGGGCGGAGGGCATTCTTGTTCACCATTCGCCGGTGGGGGAGAGGAGCCAGGCGGCGGTGCCGTGACTGTTCCATTGTTTATGGAGCCAGACGTATTCACAGCAGAGGAAGCGGAGTTGGAGGAGGAGGTCGATGCCTTTGGTGACGTGGCCCCAGGTGACAGGTGTGAGTTCACAGGTGAAGGGGTCCCAGGTGCCGGGCTGGGTGGTCCAGCCGAAGAGATTGGGTTCGATGGCGTGTTCGATGCCGTGGTCGCTGGTGGCGGCTTTTAGAGTGAGCTGGCAACCTCCGAGAGGGTTGACGAAGGGTTGTTGATGGAGGCGAATGACGGAGCAGTCGCGATTGGCGAGGCGGCTAACATTAGAGCGCAAAAGGACGAGCTCGGGCTGGTCGAAGTCGTGCAGCCGAAGGATAGGCCGGGTTGAACCTTGGACGTCCAGTTTCATCCGCAGAGGTATGAAGTTAACCTCGCTGCTGAGAAACCGACAAACGATTTGTTGGGCTGGGGCTAGATCAGGTTTTGGTAGGCGAGGAAGAGCGTGCGGTAGTATTGCATGACGCGGAGGGGGTCGGAGCTGGAACCGATTTCGGCGAGGCAATAGCCGGTGTAATGGATGTCGTTCAGGTGATTGAGCAGTTTGCGGAAGGGGTAATTGGTGAGGCTGAGGTCGCGCATATGCACGCTGAAGATCTTGTGTTTGAGGAGGTTAAAATTGTGCTCGAAGCCTTGGCCGTCGAGGTCGCTGTCGTTGGAGTTCCAGCAGACGCCGACGTTCGGGTGGTTAGCGACGTCCATGATGGTGCGGATATGGGGAGGGAAGGAAGTTCCGGAGCCGTGGACTTCGAGGCGGATTTGCTGTCCGTGATCGGCGGCGAACTGGCCGATTTCGCGTAGCGATAGTCCGATTTGTTCAAGGGTAGATTGGACCGATTTTTCTTCGGGGAGGCCATTGGGTCGGACCTTGATTCCGGAGGCGCCGACGTCGTGGGCGAGGATGACATATTCTTTTGTGGCGGCGATGTCGGCCCTGAGTTTATCGGGGTTGGTGGTGTGGTAATCGAAGGCGGATCCGAGGCCCATGAGTTCGACGGCGGAGTCTTTGAACTGCTGGCGGACTTCGGCGCGTTGGGAGGGGGAGAGGGAGACTTCGACGCCGTGGGCGTGGGTGGTGCGAAGTTCGACGCCTTGGAAGCCGGCTTGGGTGCAGTTTTTGATGATTGTGGGGACGTCCCAGTCTTTGGCGAGGTTGTAGGAGACCAGGCCGAGTTTGATGTTGGATTGTCCGGCGAGGGAGGGGTTGGCGGCCTGGCTGGTGTTGGACGGTAGGCTGAGGGCGGTGAGGCCGAGGAGTGAGGAGGACAGGAAGGTGCGTCGGTTGGTTTTCATGATTTGGGGTTGGATGAGGTTAGATTGGGGTGAGGTTTATGTCATGGGGATTTGTGGAGTGGTTGTTCGGGGCTTTTTGTGGCGTGGGATGGAGGGTGGCGGGGTGGGTTTGTGTAATGTGCCCCTTCAGGCATAAGCAGGGCTCGTGCGACTCGCCCTTGGAGGTTTTGGGTGAAGGTTTAGGCTGGCTTGTGTGGGGCGTGCTGGCTATGGAACTGCGATGGTGCGCTTTATTGTGCTTTTGATTCTGGTGTTTGGGGTAGTGGGGGTGAGGGCTGGTGATGTGGAGCCGGACGCGTTGGGTGTGCGGGTAGGGGTGTCGGCGTCGAGTTTGGATGCGTTGTATAGCCAGACGGATGTGGCGTTACGCTGGGAGTTGGCTGAGACCGACCGGATGGAGCACGAGCGTTGGTTGGGGTTGGAGTTGGACTTGTCGGTGGGGGCGTTGGCGGGGAGGGGGGAAGTGGCGTTAGCGGCGGGGGTGGGGCCGGTTTTGTTGATTGGCAAGGGGAGGTGTCCGTTGACGGCGGAGGTGGGGTTGAGTCCGACGTATATCAGTCGGGATCATTTTGATGCCGACGATTATGGTTCCCAGTTCCAGTTCACGACCCGGGGTGGTTTGGGGTATCGGCTGAGCGACCGGTTACGGTTGGTTTATTGCCTGCAGCACATGTCGAATGCTGAGCTGGCGACGCCCAATCCCGGTTTGAACCTGCACACCTTGACCTTATTTTTCCGTTTATAGGTGGCCGGGGATGTAGGTTTTTTGTTTGGGCTGAATGGGTGCGGCCGGGTTCACGTCGAAGGTATAGTTTCCGGGTTCGAGCGTGAGGATCCAATCTTTGCCGGAGTTGGAGGAGGTGTGGGTGATCCCTTTGATTTTGTGGAGGGGGCGGTTGTTTTCCGTGATGGTGCAGTAGCCGAGAGAGGGGGGGAGGATGAATTGGGCGGTAGTTCCCGGGGGGATGTTGAGGGAGAACGTGTAGGTTTGGTCGTGGCGTTTCCAGTGCGATTGGATGGTGCCGAAGGGGGTGCCGGTGGAGGCTTCGACGTGGGTGAGGGGGCAATTGGTCCAGATATCCGGTTGGATGGAGAACTGGGAGAAGCCTTTGCCGTTGGGGTTGGGGCGGATGCCTCCGAGGCCCTGGATGAACCAGCTGCCGATGTGGAGGTAGGAGCTATGGAGGCGTGAGAGGTTGCCTTCCCAATCTTCCCAGGCGGTGGTGGCGCCTTGGCTGAGCATATGGGCCCAGCCGGGGTAGTCAGGTTGCGTGGCCATGGTATAGAGCAGTTCGGATTGGTGGGTATCGGTGAGGTATTTCACGATGAACGCGCCGCCGGTGATCCCTCCCCAGAAGTGGCCTTGGCGGTGGTTGAGGATTTCGTTGCGGAGCCGGGTTTCGACGGCGGGCTGGAGTTCGAGTGGCGGGACATTTGCGGCGAGGGCGATGGCGATGGCGCTTTGTGAGCCATCGACGTAGCTGTGGTCGGCGGGGTTATGGAACTCCTTATGGATGGCGTTGCGGACGCGGTGGGCGCGGGCGCGCCAGGCGAGGGCTTGTTCCTGATGGTTGAGGTGGTCGGCGATTTTGGCGGCGGTTTCGAGGTTATGGACCCAATAGCAGTTATTGAAGAACAGCGTTTCGCGGGTGTCGCCGTTGACGCCTTCGGCTTTGGGCCAGAGCCAATCTCCGAGGAAGTCCCATTCCCCGCCCCAGCGTTGGAGCAGGTTGTTCTGGGATTTAGTTTCGAGGAATTCGAGCCATTGGGTGATGGTATTCCAGTTTTGGGCAAGGATGGAGGGGTCGGCTTGGCGGCGGAAGACTTCCCAGGGGAGGGTGATACAGAAGCCGCTCCAGGCGGGGCCGCCTCCGCCCCAGTAGGTGGGGGCGGTATAGGGGAGGTTGCCGTGGTTTGCAGCGCTGCTGATTGCACCGGGTTGCCCGGGGGCGGTCGCGACACCCCAGGCTGCTTGTTTGCCTTGGACGTCGCGCCAATCCTGACTCCATTTTTCGTAGAAGGCGGTGGCGCGGTAATTATCGAGGGCGGTTTGGATAGTGGCGTGGGCGTCGCCGCCGTAGCCCATTCTTTCGCGTTGAGGGCAATCGACTACATAACCTCCCAGGGTGAGGTTTTCGAGAGTGTGGAGTGTGAGGTTGTAGATGTTATTGAGGGTGGGGTTGGAGCACTTGAACGAGCTAGAGCGTGGGAAATCTGAGCGGATGGTCCATGCGCGGACGTGGTTTGCGTTGGGGGGGAGCTTGGCTCCTTTGACGGTGATCCAGCGTCCGCTGCCGTAGTTGAAGCGGTTGCGGAACGTGCCTTTGCCGGAGGGGCCGAGGATGTAGGTGCTGTGGAGGCGGTGGGTCATTTCTTCATCGGAGCGTTCTGACCAGAGGATTTCCACATTGGAGCCGGGATCGCCATGGAGGGGGATTTCGATCCAGCCGGCGAAATTGACCCCCATATCGATGCGCCAAGTGCCTGGCCAGACTTCCTCGATGGCTTTTGGCGTGATGGGTGTCTGGAGTCGGTTGGGTTCCACTGATTGAGCGGAGACGATTAGTCGGGGTTCGTAGGTTGTTGCGGTCTGCCAGGCGGAATCGTCGAGGTCGGGGTCGCACCAGTCGGGAATTTCCAGATTGGCGTCATAGAGTTCTCCGCCGAAATGCATGAAGTCCCAGACGCCGAGGAGCGTGTTGGGGCTGGGGTGAGTTTTCCAGGAGGCGTCGGTGGAGAGTTGAAGGGGCTGGTTGTTTTTGAGTGAGATATCGGCTTGGGCGAGCACGATGGGGGCGGATGGGCGGTTAGTGTGGGCCATGGGGGGGAATATGGACCAGGAGGTTCCGAGCCAGAGGCCGATAGCATTGCGGCCGGGGCGGAGTTGGGGGGTGATGTCGTAGGTGACGAAGCGGGTTCGCTGGGAGAGGTCGCTGACGCAGGGTGCGAGGACTTGGTCGCCGATGCGTTGTCCATTGACATAGACTTCGTGGTAACCGACTGAGGCGACGTGGATATAGGCGTGGGCGGGCTGGGCGGGGAGGTCGAGGGTTTTGCGGAACCAGGGGTCGGGCATCGTATTGTCTGGCGGGGGCCAGCCTGGTTGGCGGGTAAAGGTGGTTGATGGGCCGATCCAGGAGCCGGACCAGTCGGAGGGTTGGGAAGGTCCGAGGGTCCAGTGAGCGGGTTGGCTCCATGGGCTGGTGCGGCCTTTGTGGTCGCGGACGCGGATTTGCCAATGGACCGAGGCGGGATAAGTCAGGGATTTGCCCTGGTAGGTGGTGTGTTGGTCGGTGTTATCTTCGTGCCAGCCGGAGTCCCAGAGATCGGGTCGGCCGGTTTCGAGGAGTTCCGGGGAGGATGCGGCCCGGATGTGGAAGGCACTTTGATGCTGGCCCCGGTCTGCGGGATCTTTTGGTTGGAGTTGCCAGGAGAGCCGTGGGGCGGGGACATCGATTCCGAGTGGGTTGGCGAGATTTTCACAACGGAGTTCGACTGGATTGACGGAGCTTGGGGCAGCGCTGGCGGTGGGAGGGAGGAGAGCGATGGTGCAGAGGAGAGTGAGCAGGGGTTTGACTCCCGGGGTAGGTCGAGTGGCCAGCTTCATGGGTGCCGGGAGTGTGTTCGCGGATGGGGGGCGGTTTCAAGTACGCGCTGGGCACTGCGTGTTGCGGGCTGCACGCAGGAGGAGGGGCGGGACTGCCATCGAACGATGGATAGGGTTTCTGGCTGGCTAGGTTGGAATTAAGGGGCGAGGAGGAGTCGATAGAAGGAGGGTGTGGTGGGTGATGGTGGTAGAGGGAGGTTGTTATGGCCTGAGGAATTCAGGATGAGGTTGGTGAGTTGGGACCATTGCGTGAGGTTGGTGGAGTATTGGATTTGGACCGGGACCTCGGGGCTGCCGTTGAGGGAGAGGGTGGGTTGGGTTGGGGTTGGGTTTTGCAGTTCCAGTGAAAGCGTTGTGAGGTCTTGGAGGATGTAAGTTTTGAGGAGATCGATGGCGGGTTGGTTTGGGACGTAGGTGGCGAGCGGTGGCATGTGGTTGGGGCCGGGTTGTTCGATGCGTTGGAGGAGCATGGAGAGTTCGGTATTACCGGGGACCAGCACACGGTTGGCTTCATTATTGAACGTATTGGCGAGGGGGCCGTTGAGGATGCCGGCTTCGGCGAGGGGGACGGTGTAGCGGGCGTCCCAGTCGCCGCGGGCGACGCCACCGGGTTGGTGGCACTGGACGCAATTGACGGCGAGGTAGGACCGGACGCGGTGGCTGACCGGCGTGGTGGGGTCATCGACTGCGCTGAAGGTTGGGAGGTTGGTGGTGGTTTCGGGTGGGTTATGGAAGTAGCCGAGGCTGGAGAGGAGGTCGATTTGGTTGCCGGCTTCGTTGGCGATGGATCCGGTGCGGTTGAGCTGGGCGGTATTGAAGCTGAGAGCGTGGCCGGCGACGGGGGTATGGCAGACGGCACATTCACCGCGCGAGGGATAGCGCCAGGTTTGCTCCTGGACTTCATCCTGGCCGGTGTGGATGAAGAGCGATTCATTGAGGCCTTCTTCGGGGACGAGGAACGCATTCGTCTGGGTTTCGTCCCAGCGGTAGGTGATGCCGTAGCTGCTGTTGGTGGTTTGGACGAGAAAGCGTGTTTCGAGGCGGCGTTGTGATTCCGGGATGCCGTTGGTCATTTCCATGTCGAAGTGTTTGATCCAGACCGTTCCGGCGGGGGCGATCCATGGGGAGGAGGCGTTGAACGTGGCGAGGAGGTTTGTATTGGGAATGGAGAACCAGCGACTTTTGACGGCGTTATCCGACCAGAAGGGGGCGTTGACTGCGTAGGCTTCGATGCCGGGGTTTGGCGTGAGAGTGACGAGGTCGGCGAACGCTCCGGTATCGGCGAGAGTGGGGGGGAGGGGGTCGCCGACGGGAGGGTCGGTGTAGGTGAGGCGGAGGATGGAGCCATTGAGAGTGGCGGCGAGGACATCGCCATTTGAGGGATCTTCGCCGAACTCGGCGATAAGCGAGGCGGTGGTGAGGTGTTGGAAATCGGAGACTGAGGAGCCGTCATAGTGGAGGGACCAGACATTCCCGTTGGCGAAGTCGGCGAAGACGTAGTGACCGGTGAGTTGGGAGAGACGGGTGCCGCGGTAGACGAGGCCGCCGGTGATGGATTTTCCTGAGTTTGTGCTGGAGCCGGAGTGGGGGTATTCCCAGATCGGGTCTTCGAACGTGATACCGTTCGGTGGCGTGCCGGTGAAGGCGTGGAAGCCTTCGCGGTAATTCCAACCGTAGTCCTTGCCGGGCAGGAGGATGTTGATTTCTTCCCAGAGGTTCTGTCCGACATCGCCGCAGTAGAGGCGGCCTGTGGGAGGGTCGAAGCTCATGCGCCAGGGGTTACGCAGGCCGACGGCCCAGAATTCTGTACGGACCTGATTAGGCTCTATGGGGCTGCCATTGAACTGGGTGGTGTTGATGAAGGGGTTATCGCTGGGGATGGAGTAGCCCGAGCCGATGGCCGGGTGAGGGTTAGGGGGGAGGTTTCCGGGGCGTTCGTCGACATCGAGACGGAGGACTGCCGAGAAGAAGTCCCGGTCGATACGGCGACTGTTGCGGTAGGTGTCATTGGCGCCGCCTTCATCGCCTGTGGCGACATAGAGGTAGCCATCGGGTCCGAAGTGGATGTCGCCGCCATTGTGGTTGCTGGCCTGGTCGGGCTGGGTGATTAACGGGACCTCGGAGTCGGGGTCGGCGAGCGCTCTGTTTTCGGGGAAGGTATGGAAGCGTGAGACACGGTCATGGAAAGATGGGGATGCTCCGCTGAGGTTGGTGGTGAGCGTGTAGAACGTGAAGAACCAGCCGTTGGTCTGGAAGCCGGGATGGAAGGCGAGTCCGAGGAGTCCGCCTTCTCCCGAGGGGTTGACGCGACTGGAGATATCGAGGAACAGGCTTTTTGTGGGGTTGGAGAGATTGGTGATGGCGTAGATTTGGCCGGCTCGTTCGGCGACGAAGATGCGGTTGGTTTCGCCGGGGGCGGAGGTCAAGACGAGTGGGGATGAGAAGGAGAGCGTGGGAAAAGCGGGGACGAGCGTGTAGCCGCGTCGGGGTGGTTCCGGGGGCAAAGTGAGCGTGGTGTTGGGTAGGCGCTGTCCTGCGTAGGCTGGTGGGGAGAGGAGGGCGAGCAGGAGGCAGAGGGCGTGCGTGCGGTGATGGCGCATGCTATTACCGATAGGCCCTAAACGGCGGGAAGGCAAGCTGGAGGCGCGAAGCGGGAAGCGCAGATCGCAGAGGGCAGAGGGCAGAGGGCTGAGGGCTGAGGGCTGAGGGCTGAGGGCTGAGGGCTGAGGGTAGTGCCGCGCGAGCGGCACGGGAGCTGGCAGCTAGGAGCAGGGGGGCAGGGTCACGTCCTGATATAGGTTGACTGTCCTATGAGGAATACGAAGCGTGAGTTGAAGCCTGAAGTAAGGTATGGAGAGGCATTCAAGATGCAGGTGGTGAGGGAGGTTGAGAGGGGAGGAGGAGGTTTGCGATTTCCTCGTAGGAACTGACGATATGGTGAGCTTCACTGAGGCTGGAGGCGGGGAGGGAATTTGTGATGGCGATGACTGTCATGCCGGCGGCGCGGGCGCCCTGGACACCGGCGACTGAGTCCTCGATGACCCAGCAGTGTTTGGGTGGGACGTTGATGAGTTTGGCGGTATGGAGGAAGATATCGGGTCGGGGTTTTTCGGCGCCGACGTCCTGGGCGCTGACGACGGCCTGGAAGTAGCGTCTGAGGCCGCGGAGGGCTAGGACGCCATTGATGATGGGGTGGGCTGATCCGGAGGCGAGGGCGATGGGGTAACGGGCGTGGAGTTGATCGAGCAGTTCGGGGAGGCCGGTGAAGATGGGTTCTTCTTTTTCGAGCAGTGCGAGGAAGCGGTCGCGTTTGCGGGAGACGAGGTCGTCTTTTCCTACGCTGGGGCGATGGAGGGTCATGAAATCGCGCCAGACGGCTTCATCGGATCGTCCGTAGTAGGAGGGGAAGTGGAGGCCGTGGGAGTCACGGAGTCCGAGTTCAGCGAAGACATCGAGGAACGCCTGTTCGTGGAGTGGTTCGCTATCGACGACCACGCCATCCATATCGAAGATGACTGCTTTGGGGGTGTTCATGGGATTGACTTGAGGCCGGCGAGCTTCAGCAGGGTTTTGCTTTCTGCTTTGGAGACGGGTGAGACTGAGAGTCTGGACTGGCGGACGAGGGGGAGGTTGGCGAGGTTTTCCGTTGCTTTGAGGTCGGCGAGAGTGACGGGTTGGGGGAGGGTTTTGACTGGGGTGAGGTCGACGCAGGTCCAATCGCCTTCGGTGGCGGTGGGGTCGGGGTAGGCGGTGCGGGATACCTTTGCGAGTCCGACGAGTTGTTTGGCTTTGCCGCTGTGGTAGAAGAGCACGAAATCACCAGCCTGCATGGCGCGGAGGTGGTTGCGTGCCTGGAAGTTGCGGACGCCGGTCCAGGCGGTGTGGTTATCCTTGAGGAAATCTTCCCAGGAATAGTCCTCGGGTTCCTGTTTTACGATCCAGCTAACGTCGGCCATGGGGGGCGAAACGTAGCGTTGGATTGGCGGTTCGTCACGGGTGAAATTGGTTTGGTGGGCGCGGGTTGGGTTCAGCCTTGGATGGGGAATTGGATCCGGGAGGCTGGGATGGTTGGGGTGGCGGTTTTGGGTTGTTCTGCGGGTTTTTCGTCGGAGGCGAACTTTTCGAAGAAGGCGGTATCGAGGGATTGGCCGCGGATTTCCGAGGGTCCGCCGAGGCTGGCGCTATGACGGAGGAGCCGTTCTGAGAGCGTTTTGTTGCCCAGTTCGGAAGCGTAGCAGGCGAGGATGTAGGGTATTGCGGCGATTTTCGGGAATTCGCGCAATTTGGGGAGGAGTTTCATCCAGGCGTCGAGGGGGCGTTTGAGGCGGTAGAGGCTATAGGAGAGGCAGATCCAGCCGAGGGCTTTGGCGGCGCAGGCTTTGGTATAGACCTGGCTCATTTCGAGAGCTTGCTGCCAGTTGCCGGAGCGGGCGGCGATGCGCCAGTAGATGAGGAAGCCGTCCTGATGGATGCGGCCGAAGATGGAGATTTGTTTGGCTTCTTCGAGGGCTGCCGTGTGGTTGCCGAGCTCGAGCCAACCTGCGGCCGAGTTCACGAAGTGCTTATCTGGATACTGCAATTCTCTGGTGGTGCCCATACGACTTTGACTTGCTGTCCATTTGTTGGGCAGGACACATGCCAGCGGGGGAGGATCTGTAGAATGCTGAGGAAAAGCGGCGATTTCGCGTTTATCATAGTTGCGAAGGGGATTGCAGCCGGGGGTGATGCAATGCGGGGGCAATGTGAATGCTCGCGTTTTGGGGGCTTTAAAATCGGCGGCGTTTGGTGAAGTATGGCGTTCTGTGAGCGAATTAGAGGACAACTTGGGGCGGGTGCGGGAGCGGGTGCGATTGGCCTGCGATCGTTCTGGCAGGCCGGTGGGCGACGTCGGTTTGGTAGCGGTGAGCAAGGGGCATTTGGCGGGTGCGGTGGATGCGCTGGTGGCGGAGGGGCAGTTTTTATTTGGGGAGAGCAAGGTTCAGGAAGCGCGGCTGAAGATATCTGCTACGAGCTCGAGGGCACGATGGCACATGATAGGTCATTTACAGACGAACAAGTGTCGGGATGTGGTGAGGATGTTTGAGTTGGTGGAGAGTGTGGACAGTTTGCGGTTGGCGGTGGAGTTGGACCGGTGTGCGGAGCGGGCGGGGAAGCAGTTGGGGATTCTGGTGGAGGTGAATGTGGCTGGGGAGGCGAGCAAGTTTGGGTATACCCCGGAGGGTTTATTGGCAGATTTGGAGGTGTTGGGTGGGATGGAGCGGCTGGATTTATTGGGTTTGATGACGATGGCGCCGTGGAGTCCGGATCCGGAGCGGTCGCGTCCGGTATTTCGCCGGTTGGCGGAGTTGCGGAGGGAGTGTGAGGACCGGCTTGGGGTGCCGTTACCTCATTTGAGCATGGGGATGAGCGGGGATTTTGAGGTGGGGATTGAGGAGGGGGCGACCTTGGTGCGGGTGGGTACGGCGATCTTCGGGGAGCGTTCGAGGCCGGCCAAGCACGACGGGTTGCGGTGAGGAGAGGAAGGTAGTAGCGTCTCGCGCCACAGATGTCACTGAACCCTGAGCAATTTGAATCTGAGCTAGCGGCGGCGCAGAGGTCTTATAATAGGCACATTGTTTGTCTGGAGAAGACGCCGGAGGAGGGTGGGGATGCGATGCGTCGGTTATTGCAGAAGGCGATAGCGGCCTACGAGAGTCGAGGTGAGGGTTTGCGTCATGGTATCGCCTTGGACCGGCATGTGACGATCATCCTGAGTCAGACTGAGGGGGACAGGCCGTTGTGCGGGATCTATTTCAATCTACACACGCCTTACGGGCAGAAGTAGGCAGCTTGGTTTGATGGGAGGGTTGGGTGGTGGGGGGCGGTAGGATTTGCGGCATGGCGGAGTTGTATTGAAGTCATGAATCGAGGAGGAGATATGAAGCAGGGTCGTGGTGTGTTCCGGAGTGAGCTGGCGTTATGGTTTGGAGCGCTTACTACGGGGAGCTTTTTGACATGGGGTTCTGTTTGGTCGGCGGATTTATCGAATGTCGTCTGGTATGGGTTTTTATTTGTCTGGGTTTTTGTGTCGATGTTGTGGCTGGCCTTTGGGGTGGTGAGGCATGCGGACGCGCTGGCGGTTCTATTGGGGGAGCCTTATGGGACCATGGTTTTGACCCTTTCCGTGATCAGCATTGAGGTGGTGATGATTGCGGCGGTGATGCTTACTGGGGCGGACAATCCGACTTTGGGGAGGGACACATTGTTTTCGGTATTGATGATTGTATTGAACGGGATGCTGGGGGTCACCTTACTGGTGGGTGGGCTGAGGCATGGGGAGCAGAGTTACAACTTGCAGGGGGCGGGGGCTTATCTGGGGGTTTTGATTCCGATTGCGGGGTTGACGTTGATCTTGCCGCGGTACATGCCCGGGGCTCCTGGGGGTGAGGTTCCGCCGATGACGGGGTTGTGGTTGGTGGTTGTATCGGCTGGTCTGTATGGGGCATTTCTCTGGATTCAGACCTCACGTCACAGTGGATATTTTCAGGAACCGGCTTCGGTCGCGGGTGGTGTTGGGGGGCATGCGGAGGATCATGGAGGGCTGGAGGTGCGGTCCATGGCTTATCACGGGTTATTGCTGCCGCTGACCATGCTGCCGATCGTGCTGCTTTCGAAGAAGATGGCTCATTTGGTGGAGCACGGGATGGGGGTATTGGGGGCTCCGCAGGCTTTGGGTGGTCTTTTTGTAGCGGTGCTGGTGCTGGCGCCTGAGGGGGTGGCGGCGGTGAAGTCAGCTTGGGCCAACCGGCTTCAGCGCAGTGTGAACATTGCTTTGGGGTCGGCGCTTTCGACGACTGGTATGACTATTCCGGCGGTATTACTGATTGCATTGTTTACGGACAAGACGGTGGAGCTGGGTTTGGACGAGGAGAACCTGCATTTGCTTTTATTGACGTTGCTGGTTGCGGTGGTGAATTTCAGTGCGCCCAGGACGAACGTTATGCAAGGGGTGGTGCATACTGTTTTGTTCCTGACCTATTTCGTATTGATCTTCAACTGAGGAGCTTGGTTTTAGGGGCTGAGGACGGTATCGCCCACGGCGGCCTGGCCGGTGACGATATCCCCAGCGGCGGCGGATCCCATGATGGGGCCTGAGAGTTGGACCTCACCGATTTTGAGGCCTTCGCGGAAGACGTCCATACGTTGGCCGATTTCGGGCGGGGTACTGAGCTCGAAGTCCATGACGACGTAACGGAGTGGGAGGTTGACCGTGACGATGCGGCCTCGGGGTCTTTCGTCGGGGAGGACTTCGGCTGGGGGTGTTGAGCTGGGGCGGTTGGCGGTGGTGGGGTTGGTGCAACCGGGGAGGCTGAGCAGGTATACGAGGCTGGTTATGGCGAGGGAGAGGCGGAGGGGCGGTGAGGACATGGCTTCCGTTTAATCTGTAAGGCTTTGGAAATCAACGGTAGAACGGCCGATCAATTCGCAGTTGCCATCAACGGGTTGCCTTTTATACTGCGCGGATGCTGTCTTTGAGACCTATTGTCCGTTGCCTACTGGCGGTGATGGTATTGCTGCTGGTATCAGGGTGTGGGGGTGTCAGCGGCAGTCATTCTGTTTCTCCGTCGACATTCCTGCTACCGGGCTTTGGTCAGGTTTACCCTGAGCCGGTTCCGCCGGTGGACTCGGTGGAGGGCACGGGTGTGTTGGTGGCTCAATCCCGTTAATTTCTAAATATGCGGTTTCCTCTGGCTCTTTCGGTCAAGATAGCTCGTCACATTGTTAAGCATAAGCTTCGCAGAACTCCGAGATTCGCGATGGTTCTGCAGCTGGAGCCTTTGCACACCTGTAACCTGACCTGCACGGGGTGTGGGCGGATCCGGGAATATTCCACCAGTTTGAAGGACATGATGTCCCTGGAGGACTGTCTGGGGTCGGCGGTGGAGTGTGATGCTCCGATGGTGAGCATTTGTGGTGGTGAGCCGTTGATTTACCCGGAGATTGAGGCTTTGGTGGAGGGGATTCTGAAGCAGGGCCGGATTGTGTATATCTGCACGAACGGGTTGTTCATGCGGAAGAAGATGCGGGAATACTTGGCGGCGACGCATAGTGCGGCCCGCGAGCCATTGTTGGGGCAGTTGGTGACTGAGAAGTTGATTTCGGAGAAGGAGGCTGAGGTGATTCGCAAGGGGGCGAAGGGGAACAAGCCTGTGATTGCGCCTTCCAAGTGGATGTATTGGAACGTTCACATTGATGGTTTGGAGTATACCCACGATTTGATTGTGGAGCGGGAGGGTGTGTTTAAGGAGTGTGTGGAGGCGGTGAAGATGGCGAAGCTGCTTGGTTATCAGGTAGCGACGAACACGACGGTTTACAAGGAGACAGATGTTCAGGAGATCGAGGACATGTTCCGTTATTTCTCCTGGCTGGGTGTAGACGGGCACACGATTTCGCCGGGTTATGACTATGATGCGGCGAAGAAGGATATGGTGGGGCGATTGGGCAAGAAGCCTGAGGAGTTCTTTTTGACCCGGGAGCTGACTCGTCAGAAGTTTCGCGACATTCAGCGTTGGGGGAAGCTCTTCACGATTTTTGGCACACCGGTTTACCAGGAGTTTTTGGCGGGGAAGCGGGAGTTGACCTGCACTGCGTGGGCGATACCGACGCGGAACATCCGGGGTTGGAAGGCGCCGTGTTATTTGATGACGGACGGGCATTATCCGGCTTACGACGAGATGCTGGAGAAGGTCAACTGGGAGAGCTACGGTGTAGTGGATGGGGTGGCCCGTGATCCGCGTTGTGAGAATTGCATGACGCACTGCGGGTATGATCCGAGCGGCGCGTTGGGGACGAACTACCAGCGCGGGGACAACTGGAAGAACTTTGCATATAATTTTGGTGCACGTCCGAAGCCGGTAATGGACGGGCACAAGGTCGACGCGTTTAACGGCTGCACGGTGGGCAAGGGCCATTTGGCTGAGGCTCGGGCGGCGGTAGGTGCGGGTGAGGCCGGGAAATCCGGGTGTGGAGGTGGTGACACTTCCGAACGGGATGCGTTGCTGGCGAAGATCGCTGCGACGAAGGCTGGTGGTGGTTGTGAGTCTGCTTCATGAGTGCATTATTTCTTTCTCCTCCTTCATTTGACGGTTTCGATGGTGGTGCTGGTTCGAGGTATCAGGCTCGTCGTGAGGTGACGAGCTACTGGTATCCGACTTGGCTGGCGCAGCCGGCGGCGCTGGTGCCGAACAGCCGTTTATTGGATTGTCCGCCTCACGGGATTGGGGTGGACGAGTGTCTGAAGATTGCTGACCAGTATGATCATGTGATCATCCACACTTCGACGCCTTCGTTGCGCAACGACTGCAAGGTGGCGGAGGCGATCAAGGCGAGGCGGCCGTCGACGTGCATTGGTTTTGTTGGTGCGCATGCGGCGGTTTTGCCGACGGAGACATTGAAGGCTTCTGAGGCGATCGACTGGGTGGGGCGGAAGGAGTTTGATTTTACGTGCAAGGAGGTAGCGGAGGGGCGTGCTTTATCGGAAGTGGACGGTTTGAGTTACCGCCGGGACGGGAAGATTGTTCACAACAAGGAGCGGGCGTTGATCACGGACATGGACAGTCTGCCTTGGGTGGCTGACGTGTATAAGCGTGATTTGGAGATAGAGAAATATTTCATCGGTTATCTGCAGCATCCGTATGTGAGCATGTACACGGGGCGGGGATGTCCGGCGCAGTGTACCTTTTGCTTATGGCCGCAGACCATTGGTGGTCACAAGTATCGGGTTCGTTCGGCGCAGAACGTGGCCGACGAGATGGCCTACATGAAGCAGACGTTTCCGCAGGCGCGTGAGTTCTTTTTTGACGACGACACGTTCACGGCGAATTTGCCCCGGGCGAGGGAGATTGCGAAGAAGCTGGCTCCATTGGGGCTGCAATGGTCGTGCAACAGCCGGGCGAATTTGGATTACGACACCATCAAGCAGTTCAAGGACTCGGGTTTGAGGTTGTTTCTGGTGGGTTATGAGTCTGGCAACGAGGACATTCTGAAGCGCATCAAGAAGGGTGTGACTTTGGAGGAGATGCGTCGGTTTACGAAGGCCTGTCATCAGGCTGGAGTGATGATTCACGGCACCTTCATTCTGGGTTTGCCGGTGGAGACGCAGGCGACCATTGAGGAGTCGATTCGTTTTGCTCAGGATTTGGATGTATTCAGCATTCAGGTTTCCCTGGCTGCGCCGTATCCCGGGACTGAGCTTTACGAGATGGCGCGTCAGAATGGCTGGTTTTCACGGCGGGACAAGACGGACATTGTGCATGAGGATGGTTTCCAGACTTCGGCCCTGGAGTATCCGGATTTGAGCAAGGATCAGATCTTTGAGAGTGTGGAGCGTTTTTATCATCGCTACTATCTGCGACCGAAGCCGATCCTGCGCATTATTCGCACGATGTTGGAGGACAAGGATGTGTGTGTGCGCCGTTTGCGCGAGGGCTATGAATTCTTCCGCAGCATGGCCCAGCGCCGGGCGCAGGGCAGTGCGGCCTGACGGGTCGGTTGGTGGGCAACTCACCCTCTTGAATTAACGGCCGGAGCCCTGGTGTTTAGCCGGGGCTTCTGTTTGTACGGCTGTTGTGGGGTGGGCTGAAGTGGTGTCGGGGAGGAGGGGTTATCGACGTCGGCCCATGCGACCGAAGTAGTAGCCGCCCCTGACGCGAACGCCTCTGACTTTACCGCCGGGTGCTTTGGCGCCGGATTTTTCCATATCGAACAGGGCGGTGTAGCGGTAGTCGAAGTTCTCCAGTTTAACGCGATCGATGCGGCGTCCGATGAAGCGTTCGATGGAGGCGACGTGGTCGATGTCTTCGGCGACCATGAGGGTGAGGGCATCGCCTGAGGCCATGGCGCGGCCGGTTCTACCGATGCGGTGGACGTAGTCTTCGGGGTGTTGGGGCACGTCATAATTGATGACGTGGCTGACATTGGTGATATCGAGTCCGCGGGAGGCGATATCGGTGGCGACGAGGACCTCGAATTTTCCCTGGCGGAAGCCGTCGAGGGCGTGTTCGCGTTCCTGCTGGGTACGGTTGGAGTGGAGGACGGCGACTGCGTGGTTTCCGCGTTTGAGCAGGGCGGAGATGCGGTCGGCGCGTTCCTTGGTGCGGCAGAAGACGATGACGGAGTCGTAGTTAAGCCGGTTGAGCAACTCGAGGAGGAAGTCTTCCTTTTGGTAATCTGAGACGGGGTAGAGTGCGTGCTGGATTGTTTCGGCCGGGGAGCGTCGGGGGGCGGTTTCGACGGTCTCGGGGTTGGTCATGGCCCAGCGGATGAGGGTATCGATTTCTGGAGGGACTGTGGCGGAGAACAGGGCGGTTTGGCGTTTGGCGGGGCAGCGTTGGAGGATTTTTTTTACGTCGGGCAGAAAGCCCATGTCGAGCATGCGGTCGGCCTCATCGAGGACGACGTGATCGATTTTATCCAGTTTACAGGCGCCGCGCTGGAGGTGGTCGAGAAGTCGGCCGGGGGTGGCGACGATGATATCTACGCCTTGTTTGAGGGCTTCGATTTGTTTGGCGTAGCCGACTCCGCCGTAGACGACAGCGACCTGGAGTTCTGTGAAGCGGGCGAGGTCACGGATAGCGGTTTCGACTTGAGAAGCGAGTTCGCGGGTGGGTTCCAGGATGAGGGCCCGGGTTTTACCGTTGGGTTGGCCGAGCTGGTGGAGGATAGGGACGGCGAAGGCGCCGGTTTTGCCGGTGCCGGTTTGGGCGCTGCCGATGACGTCGCGTCCTTCGAGGAGGAGGGGGATAGCGCGCAACTGGATGGGGGTGGGGTCGGTCCAGCCCATGGCGCGGATACTCTCGATGATTTTGGGGTGAAGCGGGAAATTGGAGAAAGACATGATGATATGGTTTCGGATAGTTGGGATGGGGAGGGGTATTAGCGTTGGCGGGCAGCGAGCAGCTCGACGAGGCCGGTAAGGACTTCATCGCGGTCTTTGCCTTCCAGGGCGATGGCGAGCTGGGCATTGAGCAGGCCGTATTTGACTCCTATATCGTAGCGGCGGCCGTGTAATTCGGCTGCGAGGTAGCGTTCCTGGTTGGCGAGAGTATTGAGGGCCGGGGTGAGGTGGATATTCTCTGAGGGTTGGGATTCGCGGATGCGGGCACGGAGGAGTTGCATGACGGCTGGGGTGAGGACATGGAGGCCGAAGAAGCAGAGGTAGTGGCCGGCTCGCAGGCCGGGTACGATCAGGGATTGTTCGGCTTCGGTTGGGGTAGGTTTTTCCAGCAGTCGTTCGATTTGGTAGAGGCTGGTGCGGTTGGGAATACGGTGGCCGCCGGCTGCTCCGTAGTAGGGGAGTTTGCTCTCGTGGGTGGCTTGGACGGCGGAGACCGAGCAATTCTCAGCGGCGGCGATTCCTACGAGTTCTTTGGCGCAGCCGTCATTACTTTCGGAGACATAGAGGTGGTCACTGACCATGAGGAGGAAGGGGCTGTCTCCGGTGAAGGTATGGGCTGACCAGACTGCGTGGCCATAGCCGCGGGGGTCGGCTTGCTCGATGAGGTGGACGTGCTGGCCCCATTCACCGGCGGCCTTACGGTAGGCTTCGGCGTTGCCCGGGCGAATGACGACACAGACTTCCTCGATACCGGCGCGGCGGCTTTCGTTGAGGAGGATTTCGAGGGCGGTGCGTTCGGAGCCGTCTTGATCGACGAGACTTTGTAGAGGGAGGGCGGCCTGTTGCGGCCCTGCGGCGGTGATGACGGCTTTTTTGATGTCCACGGTGATTCTGGGTCCCTACTGGGGGGATGCGGGAGAATCACACAATGGGTTTGCTTTCGTCAACCGCTGCAGTCCTTGGGGTTCGCGGCTTTCGCGGGGGTTTCAGCATGCGGGTTTCGCTGAGGTTGGCTTGAGCAAAGTCAGCGCCTTGGAGGAGTGCACCCCTGAGGTCGGCGCCTGCGAGGTTGGCGCCATTGAGTCGGGCATTGCGCAAATCGGCTTGGCGGAGGTCAGCGCCGGCGAGGTTGGCGTGCCTGAGGTCCGCTTTTTGCATTTGGGCGCGGGAGAGTCGGGCGAAGGTCAGAGAAGCGCGGCGGAGGTCGGCCCGGAGAAAGTGGGCGTGGCGTGCGTCAGCGTAGTCCAGGCGGGCGCTGCGGAGGTTGGCATCATCGAAGCGGGTGTATTGGAGGTTGGTTTCGCTGAGGTTGGATTCGGTGAGATCGCATTCGCAGGCGAGGCTATTGCGGAGGCTGGAGTATTGGCATTCGGCCTGGGAGAGGGAGGCGCCGCTGAGGTCGGCTGACTCGAGATTGGCGTTTTGGAGGTGGCTGTTACTGAGGTCAGTGCGGGCGAGGTCGGCATTTTTGAGGTTGGCGCCATCGAGTTTACAGCGAACGAGGCAGGACTCGAACATGGCGGCGTCCTGAAGGTGGGCCTGTCGGAGGTCGGCCTCGACGAGCATGAGCCGGTAGAGGTTGGGGGTGCGTCCGCGGTTGGAGGCTCGCCAGGCGTTCCAGGAGGAGGTGCCCTGTTGCAGGGCGAGTAATTGCTGGGCGTTAGCCATGGGGAGTGGGGCGGGCGGGCGTTATTTTAGGGATTTGGTATTTCTGGGGTTGATGTGGCAATAATCGGGCCAATTGAGGCGGGTCTACGTAGTCTGGTGGGGTGAGACTGGAGCGAAAGTGGGGTGTGACATAATGTCTCCTAGATCTCGTGGGGTGCTAGTGGGGTGCCGCAAGGGGTGGTGGGTGGCGTTTATTCGTCGGGGTGGGGTGGGTGAGGGGCGGAGGTTGGTCTTTTGGACATACACTGCACAAGCATTGCATCTGCGTTGGGCAGTGGGAGTTGTTTTGTGAGAGTGGTTGACCCTTTGAGAGAAGAGTCTATTTTGGCTGGCGATTACGCATCGGGTGGGGTGCGTGAATATTCGGCATGGCGACATTCAGCATTATGGGCGAGGTGGATCCGCTGGCGGCTTTGGCTGGTGGGGTTGGGGTATTGATGCTGGTGGTGGTGATTTTCTGGCCTGACCGGGGTGTGTATGCGCGGTGGAGGCGGTGGCGTCGGTTCAGCATGCGGGTGTTGGAGGAGGATGCGTTGAAGCATTTGTATAAGGCTGAGCTGCAGGGGAGGCCTCCGACTTTGCAGAGTGTTGCTGGGACATTGGGTGAGAGTTTGGGGCGGGCAGCGGAGGTGTTGGTGGAGTTACAGGAGCGGAAATGGGTTCAGGTGTTGGGGCAGGAGATCAAGTTACTGCCTGCTGGGCGGAGGTATGCTTTGAACATCGTCAGGGCGCATCGTTTATGGGAGCAGCATTTGGCGGAGCAGACGGGGATATCGGAGGCGGACTGGCACCGTTTGGCGGAGGAGGAGGAGCATCGATTATCTCCGACTGAGGTGGACGATTTGTCGGCGCGGCTGGGGCATCCGGCTTATGATCCGCACGGCGATCCGATTCCGACGTCGGAGGGTGAGTTTGCGCCGGGTGGGGGGAGGCCGTTGGGGATGTTGGATCGGGACGGTTGGGGGGTGGTGTGGCATGTGGAGGACGAGCCGGAGTCGGTTTATGCGCAGATTCGGGCGATTGGTTTATATCCCGGGACGATGGTGCGGTTACTGGAGAGTTCGGACCGTCATGTGCGGATTTGGGCGGACGGCGAGGAGCATGTGTTGGCGCCGGTGGTCGCAGCGAATGTGAGCGTGAGGGTGGCGGCTCCGCGGGAGGAGGAGGTGGAGAGTGGCAGTGTACCGTTGAGTAGTCTGGGGCTGGGGCAGTCGGGGCGCATCAAGCGATTGTCGAGGCGCTGTCGCGGGGCGGAGCGGCGTCGGCTTTTGGATTTTGGTTTATTGCCGGGCACGATGGTTTCGGCGGAGATGTTGAGTCCGGCGGGCAATCTGACGGCGTATCGGGTGAGGGACACCTTGATTGCATTGCGTCGGGAGCAGGCGGTGAACATCCAGGTGATTGTGGAGGGTGCATCATGACGGATCTGGGGCAGAGTGCTGAGAAGAATGTTGTGGGGTCATCTTGCGAGGCGTGTCCGAGTTTTCGTGCGGGTGGGTTGTCGCGGTTGGGGGTGGAGGTTGGTGGGGCGAGGTATTTGGTGGCTTTGGCGGGGAATCCGAACACGGGGAAGAGCACGGTGTTCAACAGTTTGACGGGGTTGCGTCAGCACACGGGCAACTGGCCGGGGAAGACTGTTGCGAGGGCGGAGGGTGGGTTTAGTTATGATGGGGAGCGGTATAAGCTGGTGGATCTTCCGGGGACCTATTCCTTATTGGCGACGAGTCCGGATGAGGAGGTGGCGAGGGATTTTTTACTTTTTGGCCAACCGGATGTGACGGTGGTGGTGGTGGATGCGACGCGGCTGGAGCGCAACTTGAATCTGGTGCTGCAGATTCTGGAGATTACGCCGCGGGTAGTGGTGTGTCTGAACTTGATGGATCAGGCACGGCGTTTGGGGCTTGAGGTCGATGGGCGTCGGTTGGCGAAGGACCTTGGCGTACCTGTGATTGCGGCGGCGGCCCGTTATCGGGAGGGGTTGAGTGAGTTGTTGGGTGCTGTGCGGGATGTAGCGACCGGGCGGACGGTATGTCGCGGTTATCGGGTTGAGCGGCATTCGCCTGACTTGGAGAGGGCGGTGGCGGAAGTTTCGGGGCGGCTGCTTGGGGTGTATCCTGGTTTGCCGAATGCGCGGTGGGTGGCTTTACGCTTATTGGAGGGGGACCATCGGGTGATTGAGGCGGTGAGGACGGGCGAGTTGGGGCGGTTGGTGGCGGTTGGGGGTGAGGCTGTGGGAGTGGAGGGAGGGGTATGAGCCCGGATAAATCGCTGGAGATTCAGGAGGTGTTGCGTCGGGCCCAGGACTGGCGATGGAAGTTGGGCGGGGAGGTGCATGAGCGGTTTGCAGAGACCTTGTATACGGAGGCGTCCAGTTTGGCGGGGAGGGCGGTGAGTCGTCCGGGTGAGAAGCGTCGGTTTGATTTGGACCGGGCGATTGACAAGGTGGTGACGAGCCGGTTGTGGGGTATTCCCTTGATGGTGCTGCTCTTTTCCCTGGTTTTCTGGATTACGATCAGTGCGGCGAACGTGCCGTCGGGTTTCCTGGGTTGGTTATTGGTGGACAAGGGGCATGCGTGGCTGTCGGGGGTGACGGAGGGGCTGGGATTACCTTGGTGGTTACGGGGTGTGATGGTGGACGGGGTTTATTTGGCCACGGCGTGGGTGATTGCGGTGATGCTTCCGCCGATGGCGATTTTCTTTCCCCTGTTCACGTTGCTGGAGGATTTCGGGTATTTGCCGCGGGTGGCTTTCAATCTGGACAACGTGTTTCGTCGGGCTGGCGCGCATGGGAAGCAGGCATTGAGCATGATGATGGGTTTTGGGTGCAATGCTGCGGGGGTGGTGGCGACGCGGATTATTGACAGTCCGAGGGAGCGGTTGATTGCGATGGTGACGAACAACTTTGCTTTATGCAACGGGAGGTGGCCGACGCAGATTTTGGTGGCGAGTTTATTTATTGGGGCGCTGGTTCCGGGTTACCTGGGTGGGCTGGTTTCTGCGCTGGCGGTGGTGGGGGTGGCGTTGTTGGGGGTAGTTTTTTCGTTAGTGGTATCGTGGATGTTATCCCGCACCGTATTGCGTGGTGAGGTTTCGGCTTTCTCGTTGGAGTTACCGCCGTATCGGCCGCCGCGGTTTTGGCAGACACTGTATACTTCATTGATTGACCGGACGGTGTTTGTGTTATGGCGGGCGATGGTCTTTGCAGTTCCGGCTGGTGTGGTGATTTGGCTGGTCGGGAATGTCCAGTGGGGTGGGGTGAGTGTAGCGGAGCGGGTGGTGGGCTGGCTGGATCCGGTGGGGATATTACTGGGGCTGAATGGTGTGATCCTGTTGGCTTACATTATTGCGATTCCGGCCAATGAGATTGTGGTGCCGACCGTTTTGATGCTGACGGTGCTGACGGTACGGGAGTTATCGGGGTTGGGGGCCGGGGCCGGGGTGATGTTTGAGCTGGATTCGGAGCGGGACACGTATCGGATTCTGGAGGCGGGGGGTTGGAGTGTGCTGACGGGGGTGAATCTGATGCTGTTCAGTCTGTTGCATAATCCGTGCAGCACGACGCTTTACACTATTTACAAGGAATCGGGCTCATGGAAGTGGATGGTGCTGGCGGCGGTGTTACCACTGGCCATGGGATTTGGGGTGACGTTCTTTGTTGCCCAGATTTGGCGGCTTCTGGGTGGTTGAATTTCTTTTTGCTCCCCTTCGTCAATTCTGGTGCAATGACGCGCCTAGCATGAACAAGACCTTTATGAGAATGAACTTTTGTATTTCAGGGCGGGCGGTTGCCGCGTTGGCGGCGGCTGCGGTGATGAGCAGTGGTGCGGTGCGCCTGGTGGCGGCCGACATGGCTCCTCTTGACATTCAGCTACCGATTCCGGCGTTTATGGGGACGCCGACGGACATTCCGATGACGGAACATATTGAGAAGCCTTCGGACAAGCCGAGGGCACCGTTTATGGCTCCGAAAGGAACGGCTTTACTGTCCTTGGACAAGTCGGTGACCAGCAGCGACAAGAACCCGATTAACGGGTATCCGGAGCTGGTGACCGACGGGGACAAGGAAGCGGGCGACTCCAGCGTGTTGGAGCTGCATCGCAAGCTGCAGTGGGTGCAGATTGATCTGGAGTCCGCTGCGAAGATTTACGCTGTGGTTTTGTGGCATGCGCATGACACCCCTCAGGTGGTGCATGATGTGATTGTGCAGGTGGCGGACGATGCGGATTTCACTCAGAACGTGCGCACCCTTTACAACAACGACTATGACAACAGCGCGGGTTTGGGTGTGGGCAAGGACAAGGAGTATTTTGAGAACTACGAGGGGCGTTTGGTTGACGCGAAGGGTGAGAAGGGGCAGTTCATTCGGTGTTACAGCAAGGGCAGCACCTACACCGCGTTGAACCGCTACACGGAGATTGAGGTTTACGGCGTTGCCGAATGAGGTCGGCGATAGCTCTTGGGCTACTGTTGGTATGTTTTGGGGCGCTCGTCCTGCGGCTTCCGCAGCTTGGCGAGCGCCCTATGCATACGGATGAGTCTGTTCACGCGATTAAGTTTCTGGGGTTATGGGAGCGTGGGGAGTATCGGTATGATCCGCATGAGTATCATGGGCCGACTTTGTATTATGCGACGTTGCCGTGGGTATGGTTGCGTGGGGTCGGGGACCGGGGGGAATTGACCGAGTCGGATTTGCGTTGGGTGGCGGTCGTCTTTGGGGTGGGGTTGGTTGGGTTATTGGGGTTGGTGGTTCCATTTCAGGGGTGGAGGGGTGTTTTGGTGGCGGCGGTATTGACGGCGGTTTCACCGAGCATGGTGTTTTACAGCCGGTATTTCATACACGAGATGATGCTCGTGTTTTTCACGTTTGGTTTTCTGGCCTGTTTGTGGAGGTATGCGTGCGGGCGTGAGCGGCACTGGCTGTTGGGGGCTGCGGCTTTTCTGGCGTTGATGCAGGCCACGAAGGAGACATATGTCTTCAACGTGGTCGCGGTGGTGGCGGGTTTTGCGGGGGTTTATGGGTGGGGACGGTTTCGGTGTGAGGACAGCTGCAGGTTGAGTGTAAGGAGGCAGGATTTGTTGTGGGGTTTGGGGGTGTTTCTGGTGGTGAGCACGGTGTTGTTCACTTCGTTTTTCCAGAATTGGCGTGGGCCGTTGGATGCCTGGCTGACGTATGGTCCATGGATTAGCCGTGCGGAGGGGCAGAGTCCGCATGTGCACTCGTGGAGCTACTACTGGGAGATTCTGCTTTATACCAAGCGTGGAGGAGGGCCGGTTTGGAGTGAGGCAGCTATTGCTGTTTTGGCGTTGGCGGGAGTGGTTGGGAGTATGCGGGTGCGGGGGATGGAGAGGCGGACTGCACTTTGGGGGCGGTTTTTGGCCTTTTACACCCTGGTGTTGTCGGCGATTTACACATTGATTCCGTACAAGACACCTTGGTGTGTGCTGGGTTTTTGGCATGGGTGGATTTTGTTGGCTGGTCTGGGTGTTGTGTGGCTTTGGGACTTGTGGCGGCATGTGGTTTGGCGTGTGGCTTTGGGGGGATGTGTGGTGGTGGCCTGCGCGAACCTGGGTCAGCAGGCTTATCGTTCGGCGACGCGGTACGCGGACAGCCAACGCAATCCGTATGTGTATGCGCACACCGTGGCGAGCTTGCTGGAGCTGGTGGAGTTGGTGGAGTCCGTTGCGGCGGTGCACTCGGGAGACGATGCGCCGGTCATCAAGGTGATGGCAGGCGGGGGTGATTACTGGCCGTTGCCGTGGTATTTGCGGAGTTATCGGGTCGGGTGGTATGGGGGTGTGCCGGGGGAGGCGGGTGAGGCGTTGGCTGATATTGTGATTGCCTCGCC